>JBAXGJ010000123.1:0-4403 GCA_037139475.1 Actinomycetes bacterium | reverse complement strand
GGACCGGTCGACTCGGCCGGGATACCGCTCGCGCGGCGTGACTATCCGGTAACCCTCCCCCGTTTCCAAGAGCCAGTCTCAGCCTCGGCAAAGCCAGAGACGGGCGGCGTTTTTAAGATCTACAACTACGCCGACTACCTCAACCCCGACGTGCTGAAGGAGTTCGGTAAGCGGGAGGGCGTGGAGGTCAAGGTGACGACCTTCGACAGCGTCGATGAAGCGTTCTCGAAGCTGAGCACCGCCGGGTTGGAGTTCGACGTGATCGTCTCAACCCCAGACCAGCTCTCAAAGCTCGTCGGGCGCAAGCTGCTGCAGCCGCTCAACGAAGAGCTAGTGCCAAACCTCAAGAAGAACATCTGGGAAGAGATCCACAGCCCCTTCTACGACGTTGGCTCGCGCTACACAGTTCCTTATGTCGTCTACACGACCGGAATTGGCTGGCGCAATGACAAGGTCAATGTCGACCCAGCAGGCCTTGAGAACGGTTGGAACGCGCTCTGGGATGCGACCAGCCAGCGCGGTAAGACGCAGCTGCTCGACGACAAGCGTGAGGCGCTGGGGATGGCAATGCTGCGCGAAGGCCAGCCGAACATCAACACGGCATCGCCTGAGATCGTCAACATCGCACTGGCAGCGCTTGAAGAGTTAGCCCAAAACGTGCGGCCAAAGGTGCAGATCTCGGCCTACGAGACGCTGCCGGCGGGGCGGATCACGATCGGCCAGATGTGGTCCGGTGACCTGCTCTCCGGCGCGATCAATTACCTCCCAGAGGGAACCCCGGCCTCGGTGATGTCGTACTGGTACCAGCCTGAGGGCGGCCCGGTCTTCAACGACATCCTGACCGTCGCTGCCGCATCAAAGAAGCCGATCATCGCCCATCGCTTCCTCAACTACATGATGGAACCGCAGGTCGCCTATGACAACTTCGTCAATTACGTTGGCTACCAGCCGCCACAGAAGTCGCTCAATGCGGCGAAGCTCTTCGACGAGGGAATCCTGCCGAAGTCGCTGAGCAACGCAGTCGTCACGCAAGAGGCCTACGCGGCCGGCAACGGCTTCCTAACGCTGACCGCCGAAGGTGAGCAGGCTTGGGAGAAGGCCTGGTCGAAGTTCCGGGCGGGCTAAAGATGCAGAAGCGCAGGATCTGGGGCTTCTTTGCCGCGCCAGGGATGCTCTGGCTGGGGCTTTTCTTTGTTGTCGCCTTCTATGCCGTGATCAGCGTTGGGCTCGGCAATATCAACACGCTCTATCAGCCGATTCCGCACTGGAACCCGCTCGACTGGAACGTTGGCTACCTAGTTCAGGCGATCGAGTCGGTTATCCCTGGCGGCCAGAACTGGGCCGTCGTCGTTCGCAGCGTGATCTACATCACGGTGGCAATCATTGGCGCGCTGTTGATCGGCTACCCAGTCGCTTACTACGCCTCACGCCACGCTGGCCGTTGGCGCGGGCTGGTTGTCGTGCTGCTGATCCTGCCGTTCTGGATCTCATACATCATGCGGATGTTCGCCTGGACCAACCTGCTCGCGCCGGAAGGTTATGGCTCAAAGGTCCTCAGCGCGCTTTCGATCGACACGCTCTTCTCATCGCTCGGGCTGCTCGACGGCACCGACTGGCTTGGCGGCCAGGGAATCACCGTGATCATCGCCCTGATCTACGGCTATGTGCCGTTCTTCATTCTCCCGCTCTTTGCTTCGCTCGACCGCATAGACCAGCGCGTGATCGAAGCCGCGCGCGACCTTGGTGCGCCGCCACCGAGCTCGTTCTGGCGCGTGATCCTGCCGATGTCGAAGCCGGGAATCCTCGCCGGACTGGTGCTCGTTGCGCTGCCGATGGCCGGCGACTATTACACGCAAACGCTGATGAGCGGATCGCCCTCGACGAGCATGATCGGCAACACGATTAACGATTACATCCAAGGCGGGCCCGATAAGTCGCTCGGCGCTGCGATGACAATCCTGCTCTCCGTCGTGCTGCTCTTCTTCATGCTTTATTACCTGCGCTCGCTGCGCCGTGAACAGGGCGAGGTGGCGGCATGAGCGCTGTACCGACCGAGCAGGCTGCCACGAGCAAGCCAGCACAGCGCCCGGGGTTCTCACTCGGCAACCCGTGGAGCAAGCCGCGCTGGCTCACCGGCGTCACCTGGGTCTACATCCTTTGGTCGCTACTACCTGTGCTGCTAGCGATCCGCGTGGCCTTCAACGAAGGACGCTCGCGCACGGCAATCGACGGTTGGTCGCTGAAGTGGTTCTTTGGCGACAACAGCTTCAGCGTCTTCGGTGACCCGGCGCTGCAAGACGCGCTAACCCACAGCCTCTTGCTAGCCGGACTGGCGATGCTGATCGCGACGCCGCTTGGAATCATGCTCGCGATCGGGCTGCAACGCTGGCGCGGCCGTGGTTCCGGGCCAGCCAATGTTGTCGCGCTACTGCCGCTCGTCACGCCGGAGCTGGTATTCGCAGTTGGCCTCTTCCTGCTCTTCACGACGCTGCTCACAACGATTGGGCTGGGCACGACAGCACAGGTGATCGGCCACGTGACCTTCTCAATGTCGTTCGTCGTCGTGATCGTGCGCGGCCGCCTCGTGACGGTCGGCCCCGACGTTGAGGAGGCAGCCGCCGACCTTGGCGCCCCTCCCCTGGCAGTAATCTGGCGCGTCCTGCTGCCGCTGCTGGCACCAGCGATCGCGGCAAGCCTGCTGATCGTCTTCGCGCTCTCGATCGACGACTTCGTTGTCAGCCAGTACCTCGCTTCGGGCGCCGACACGGCGACCGTGCCAATGCGAATCTACGCTCAGGCGCGCGCCGCACCGTTGCCGTCGCTGAACGCACTGGCAACGCTGATGCTGCTCTTCACGCTGTTGGCGCTGGTGCTGGCATACGTTGTTTTCCGCTTCATGACGCGTGGCGAAAAGCGTGGCTCGGCGATCGAACAGATCGCCTCAATCGATTCTGGAGGTGGACGATGAGTGAAGGGGATATCCGGCTCGAAGGGCTGGTTAAAAACTACGGTGATGTGGTTGCAGTCGACGGAATCGACCTGCATATCCCATCCGGCGAATTCTTCACGATGCTCGGCCCATCGGGCTGTGGCAAGACAACAACGCTGCGGATGATTGCCGGATTTGAGCGTCCAACCGAGGGTGAGATCCTGCTCGATGGGGTCGATATGTCGTCAACGCCGCCACACAAGCGCCGCGTCAACACGGTCTTCCAAAACTACGCGCTCTTCACGCACATGACGGTCGCCGAGAACGTTGGCTTTGGGTTGCGGTACCAGAAGGTCAGCAAGGATGAGGCAAAGCGCCGCGTCGATGCCGTGATGGAGATGGTTCAGATCAGCGAGCTCGGTGAGCGGCGGACTTCTGAGCTCTCTGGCGGTCAGCAGCAGCGCGTCGCGCTGGCAAGGGCGTTGGTGCTGGAGGCACCGGTACTGCTGCTCGACGAGCCGCTCGGCGCGCTCGACGCACGCCTGCGGCTCGACCTTCAGGTTGAGCTGAAGCGAATCCAGGAGCAGCTCGAAGTGACCTTCATTTACGTCACCCACGATCAGGACGAGGCGCTAACGATGAGCGACCGCGTCGCCGTGATGAAGGGCGGAAAGATCGAGCAGTGCGACGTGCCGCAGAAGCTTTACGAAGAGCCGAACACGGCCTTCGTCGCCAACTTCCTCGGCTCGGCAAACCTGCTCAGCGTTGAGGCGCGGGCCGCGGGCGCAGGCTGCGATGTGATCCTCGGCAACTTCACGCTGAAGAGTGAAAGCAAGCCTGAGCAGGCCGGCGTCGGAACGGCGATGATTCGCCCCGAATACGTCAAGCTCGAGCCGCAAGGCAGCGAAGGCGAGAACCGCATCCCCGGAATGGTCGAAGAGGTCGTCTACATGGGCTTCCACCAGGACGTGCGCGTACGACTTGCCAACGGCGACCTGATCCGCGCCGACGTCCCCAACGACGGCGACTCACCGGAGTACGAGCAAGGCAACGCGGTTGCCGTTCACCTGCGCGCAGCGAACCTGCGCGTGCTCGACAACTACCCCGATCAAGCCGCTGACGAAACCGTAGAAGACGCAGACACCGCCGCCGTCTAAAGCAACCAGTGAGCTCAGAGACCGAGCTCAGGCGCGACCGACGACCAGATCTGTTGGCGCGCGAGCTCAAGCGTAATTGCCGGGTCGCCGATCAAGACTCGAATCCCGTAGCCGTCGATCAGCGCGAGCAGCTGGTTGGCGACTTGGTCAACGTCGGCGATCTTAAACTCGCCGCTCGCGGCGCCGGCGCGCAGCTGATCGGTGAACCAGTCGTGCAGCTTCGCGTAAAGACGGGCGCCAAACTCGCGCAGGTCGGGCTCGCGCGCGGCGCGCAGCCAAAGCTCTACCCAGAGCACGAAGTCGTCGTGGAGGGCGTC
>JBAXGJ010000122.1:0-4426 GCA_037139475.1 Actinomycetes bacterium | reverse complement strand
AAGCAGCTTGGCCGTCTGCTCAGGATTGGGCGGCGGCGGCTGCTTCGGCCGGGTCGTGCTGCAGCTCCCACTTGTCGAGCGCGGCGCGCAGTAGGAAACCGATCGTCGCGCCGAAGATCGCCATCGCGGCGGCATGGCCGGCGCCCGCGCCGGTGGCCAACATCAGTGCCAAGACGGCCGCGGTAAAGGGCACGCGAAGCGCCGCCGCGACTGCCGCAGCGACACCGGCGACGATGAGAGCGGTAAGCGACGCAGCAGGGAAAAGCAGCGTGCCGCCCACTGCAACAGCAACGGCTAGGAATACAGCGGGGAAGATTGGGCCACCGCGGTAGCCAGCGCCGAGCGCGCCGCCGTAGGCAACTAGCTTGGCAACGATGATCAGCGCGACAGCTCCAAGTGAGGTTTCGGTGAGCATTTCGGTCGTGCCCATCTGCCCGCTGAAGAGCACAAGGTTGACCGAGCCGCCGGTGATCTCACGGACGGAGATCGCAAGCGCCGAGGTAATCAGCGCGACGCCGATCAGAACAACCGGTGGATTGCTCCGTGCCATCAACGCAACGCGCTCGCCGCACTTGCGCGCAATCAGCGTGACAATCGCGGCGACTAGGGCGACCGCTAAGCCGACGAGTAGATCGGTGACAGAAGTTGATGTGAGCTGCGGCAGCCCAGGTACCGCCAATGACGAGCTGCCGAGCCCAGACCAGTCCCCCAGCCCGGTTTCGGCGATGTAGGCAACGCCGAGCGCAACGAAGCCTGGCATTAGGGCTGCGGCCGGGATCCGCCCAAGCGCCGCGAACTCAGCCAGCATCAACACGACAACGATTGGGCTACCGAAGATCGCCGCGATCGCCGCCAGCGCCGTCATCAGCATCCCGAACTTCATTATCGGGTCCGGCTGGCGGCGCAGCACGAAGGCTCCGGCCGCCGTGCCGCAGGCCAGCAAAGGCGCCTCAGGACCGAGCACTAGGCCGAAGACCAGCGTGCCGAAAGCTGCCAGAATCACCCCCGCGAAGGTTGCCGGAGTAACGTCGAAGTGCAGTCCTTCGAGCGGACCCAGATCGGTCCTGCCCGGCAGCCGCCAAGCAATCATCACGATCGAGGCGCCGATCAGCGGCAGCAGCACAACGAGCCACCAGGCCGGCTCGGTCATTCCAAGCGCTTTCGGCAGGTCCTTCCAAACGGCGGTGATCAGGTGGTCTTCGAGGAAGAGGAAGATTGTCGCGATAACCGAGCCGAGCAGAGCGAACGGAATTGCGAAAACGATCGCCTTAATCGGCGACGGAAGATCTTCGGCGCTGATCTGAGCGCTAGCGTCCGCAGTGGCCATCGCGAAAGCCTATCTGGCGCCGCGACGGCCTTCGGCCGCTAGCTGGGGTCGGGCGCGCTCCACGGCATCTTGCCGCGGCCGAGCCGTGCCATCAAAGTCCTAAAGCCCCACCATTGGTAGAGCATGATCACGGGGATCATCACGACCGCTGCGATCGTCATTACGACGAGCGTGTAATGCGAGGACTGGGCATTCTCAATCGTCACCGAATCGCCGAGTTCGATCGTTGAGACGATGATCCGCGGGAATAGGCCGATAAAGAGCGTCGCGACCCAGCCGACGATCGTCAGGATTGTGCAGATGAAGGCGCGGCCGAATTCGCCCCGTTGAGCGTTGATGGCAGCGGCGATCAGCGCCACGAGTCCGAGCGCAGCTGGAATTGCCACCGGCAGGATGCTGCGCGCATTGACGGAGTGCGCGACGAACGGGGTCGCGATCAGAAAACCACCGACCAGCAGCAGCGCTGGCAGCATCAGGTTCGGAAGCAGGTGGCGAGGGTCGAGCCTCACAATCCGCTCACGGATCCGCTCGGCAAGCTCGCCGTCCAGGCGCAGCGACAGGAAGAGCGCGCCGTGGAAGGCAAAGAGCGCTGTCAGCGAGAGCGCGCCGAGAACCGAAAATGGCGTGATGAAGGCGAGGATGTCGCCGAAGTAGCGCATCTCACCGACACGGCCAGAACCAGAGACCGGCAGGCCCGCAAGCAATGCCGACAGAACCAGCCCCCAGATCAGCGGCGCGGCAACACTGGCGCCGATGTTGATCGACGACCAAAGCCCGCGCCAGCGAGGGTTCACGCGGCCACGCCACTCGAACGAGATGACCCGCATCAGCAGCGCGATGATCAGTACGACAAGCCCGAGGTAAGCGCCCTCCAGCCAAGTGCCGTACCAGGCCGGGAACGATGCAAAGGTGAGGCCACCGACGACCAGCAGCCAAACCTCGTTGGCGTCCCAGACCGGGGCGATCGTCTCAATCATCTCGCTGCGCTCGTCCTCGTTGCGCGCGGCGACGCCCATCATCATTCCGACGCCGAAATCAAAGCCCTCGAGCACAAGGTAGGTCGACCAGAGGCCGGCAATTACGAAGAACCAGAGCTCAGCGAGCGACATCTCTAGTAGCTCATTACTAGGTCGGCTTTGGCTTCTTCTTCTTCTTCAGACAGAATTGGCGGCGGGTCAAGGATCGCGTAGCGGCGCAGAAGAATGAAGGCCGTTATCCCGATCCCGATGTAGAGCAGCATGAAGGCCGTCAGGCTGGCGATGATCTCGCCCGGCCCAACCGATTGCGAAAGCCCATCGGCGGTCTTCAGAACGCCGTAAGCGACCCACGGTTGGCGCGCAGTCTCAGTGAATACCCAGCCGATCAGCGCCGTGATGAAGGGAAGCGAAATTCCCGCGACAGCAATCTTCAAGAACCAGCGCGACTTCTCCAAGGTTCCACGCAAGTAAAGGAATCCACCAAGCAGTGCGATCGTCGCCGAGAGCGAACCGATGTAGGCCATTCCCCGCATCGTCCAGTAGGCCAGTTTTACGTCGGGTATGTAGTTACCCGGCCCATACTTGGCCTGCTCACTGGCCTGGACTTGGTTCATCCCTTCAACCTTGCCGGTGAAGGTGTTGGTCGCCAGGAACGAGAGCAGATAGGGAATGTCGAGCGAGAATGATGGCGTCGGGTCATCGGCTGAGAAGCCGCCGACTTGGAAGAGCGAGAACGAGGCCGGCTGCTCGCTATTCCAGAGCGCTTCGGCGGCAGCGATCTTCATCGGCTGCGGACCGGTCAGCGCCACGCCGAATTCGCTCCCGACTAGCAGCGTCAGCGTCGAAATTGGGATCGCCATGTAGAGGCTAATCTTCAAGACCGGGCGGAAGAGCTCAACATTGCGGCCCTTGAGAATGTGCCAGCAAGCGACGCCGAGCAGCAGGAACGAGGCGACCATCAAGGATGCAAGTAGCGTGTGGGCAACTGCCCAGATCGCGATTGGATTGGTCAGAACATCCCAGAGATTGACCATCCGCGCCTGGCCGGTCGCCTTATCGATGCTGTAGCCGACCGGGTTCTGCATCCACGAGTTGGCCATCAGAATAAAAGTCGTCGATAGCCAGGTACCGGCGACTACGAGCCAGATCGAGGCAAGGTGCATCCGCTCAGAGAGCCTGCCCCAGCCGAAGACCCAGATGCCGATGAAGGTCGATTCGAGCATGAAGGCGATCAGCCCTTCGAGCGCCAGCGTCGAGCCGAAAAGGTCGCCGACGAACTGCGAATAGGACGACCAGTTCATCCCGAACTGGAACTCCTGCAGCAGCCCGGTCGCGGCGCCGATCGCAAAGTTGATCAGCAGCAGCGTGCCGAAGAATTTCGTCAGCCGCAGCCACGATTCGTCGCGCGTTCGGTACCACTTCGTCTGCATGTAGGCGATCACCGGCGCAAGGCCGAGCGTCAGCGGCACGAAGATGAAGTGGTACAGCGTCGTCGTCGCAAATTGCCAGCGGGCAAGCGTGAGCGCGTCGGCGGCTAGCGGCAGATGGTCCATCGTTCTTCAGATTACTGACCTGCGCGGCTCCTCGGAGCCAACTTGGCGCCGCGGCGCGAATTAGTCACGAACAACATGCGTCGAGCAGATCAGATCCTGCACGGCGCGGTTCTGCTTGTCCCAGAGTGGCCAGAGGTACGCGAGCGCGATCGCAACCGTCCCACCAATAAGGGTGACAGAGTTCCCGATCCCCGAAATCACGCCGTAGAGAACACTCATAACGAGGAACTGGCGAACGAGCGCCGGCCAGTAGGTCATCGCCGCACCGCTCGCACGTACAACCCGAATCCCTAGTACCTGCATCCCCCAGGTTCGGCCGTTCTGCTCACCCTTGCGGGCCATCGTTAAAGGCTGGTAGGTCAAGCCGACGAGCAGATTGCCAGCGATCACGATCAGCAAGGCCAGACCAATCGACACCAGCTCGTCATTAGTCAAGCCCTTGACCTCACCATCGACGATCTTCACCGCCGAGAAGTCAATCCCAGAGACGATCAGAATCCCAGCGATGATGAAAGGCAGCGCGAAAGCGATCGTGATCAAGTAATCGATGATGAACGCGCCAGCCCTCG
>JBAXGJ010000121.1:0-4446 GCA_037139475.1 Actinomycetes bacterium | reverse complement strand
GACGTGCTGCGCGCCGCGCCGGAACTGAAGCACCGCGACAAGATCACTGGCTGGGTGCTTGACGTTGAGAGCGGCGAGCTAACCAGCGCTGACGCCGGCCAGACCTAACCGGCTAGCAACCAAGCGGCCGTCACAATTGCCGGGCTGAGCGGCCCTACTCTAAGAATGGTCATGTTGAGGAACCACGGATCGCGCTTCACCGTCGCAGCAGCTTTCTGCGCCGCACTGATTGCAGTCAGCGCCAGCCCGGCGGCCGCGACCTCGCAAGCTCGCGCAGGAATACCGGCCGCGAACCCGGCCGCGCTTGGGTCGCAGCCGAACGTTGTGATCCGCGACCGCGTTCTGCCACGCCGCGGCGGCGCTCATTCTGCGGCCGTCAGCGAGATCATCCCCACCAACGCTTCGACCGGAAGCTACGCGGCCAACGGGATGATGATCAAGATCGCCTTCTCGCCTTCATATAAGCCAGACGCGGCGAAGGCGCAGAGCTGGGCCGACTTCATCGGCAGCCTCCCCCAGCACGGCGACGCTTCATCGCTGACAGCCTATTTCGTGCCACTGCGCGAGATGCAACAGCTCTGCGGCGACGGCGCCGACGCCTGCTACGACCCGAACGAAATGGTGCTCGTTCTGCTGACGGCGCCACCCCCTGATGGCGCCGCACCGGAAGAGCTGATCGCACACGAGTTTGGCCACCACATCGCCAACAACCGTGACAACGCGCCGTGGTCGGCCGACTCATGGGGCCCGAAGCGCTGGGCAACCTACGAGGGGATCTGCCAAGGCATAGCGAACGGCACCTTCTTCACCGACGGCGCCGATGCACACTACGAGGTTGACCCGTCTGAGGGCTGGGCCGAGACCTACCGCGCCGCAGCAGGCCAAACCCCCGCCGAATGGCCGATCGTTAGCGACCTCTTTAAGCACGGCGAGCCGGCCTTCAGGGTTGCGCTCAGCGATGCAACCAGCCCATGGGCCGGAAACTCGGTGCAGCGCACCAGCGGCAGGTTCTACCGAGGCCGCTCGAAGAGCCAGCGGGTGAGAATTGCCGTGCCGCTCGACGGCCGCGTGAGTGTTGCGGTGGCGGCCGGGCGCGGCATGGACATTGACCTTGGTCTCTATGACGGTAGTTACAGCAGGCCGCTTGCAAGCAGCGCGCGCTACGGCCGCAAAGACGGCGTCGCCGCAAACGTCTGCGGCCAGCGCACGGCCTACGTTCGCCTGACGCTCGCCAAAGGCAGCGGCAGCTTCAAGCTGACCACCAGCACGCCTGCGCCGTAGATTCGCCGCCGCCGGCGCGGCCGACTGGTAGTTTGGCGCGCGATGGCTGAGACGCACGAAGAAGCCTTAGTTCAGCGCTCGGAGAGCGAACGACTGCCGGAGAACGAGCGCAGCGGTTCGGTTCTATCGCTTGGGGCGATCTGGGCAGGCGTGCTGCTGGCGCCCGGGACGATCATCACCGGCATGGTCGCCGCAGGCGGAAGCGCAGGCCCGGGCTTTGTCTACGGCTTCCTTGGCCTCGCGATCGGCGTAATTATCGGAGTCTTAGCGGTGGCGCTGATCTCAACCTGGGGGCCGAGGACCGGGATGGCGCAGATGCCGCTCGGGCGACTGGCGTTTGGCCGCTTCAACTTCGTCCCCCAGCTCTTCCTTGTCTTCAGCCTGATTGCCTACAACTGCCTTAGCGACCTGTTTGGAGTTGACGCGCTGGCCGACGCGCTTGGCGTTCCGTTCGGCGTCGCGCTAGGGGCAATCGTCGCGCTCGAGATAACGGTCGTGCTCTTTGGCGTCTCAGTGATGCGCAAGCTCGGCCTTGTAATTAGCAGCGTGATGTTCGTCATCATCATCTTCCTGATCATCGGCGTGGCTGACGTGCCTGCCGCGCCGGCGCCACCGGGCAGCAGCGGCGTGCCGACTGGGCAGCTGCTGCTGGCAACAGCGCTCGGCTTTAGCGGCTCTATCTCATGGACCGTCCAAGCCTCAGACCTCTCGCGCACGCTCCCGGCTACAAGCTCGCCGCGGAAGCTCTTCGCCGTCGTCTTCTTCAGCATGTCGGCGCCGCTGCTGTTGCTCGGCGGGATCGGTGCTTGGGCTTCGACAAGCGCTGCGCTCAATGACCCGATGGGGCGCGTTGAATCACTGCTCGGTGGCGGCGCGCCGGCCGTCATCGCCCTAATCGTTCTAGGCATGTCGCTGGCAACGGCGAACGGCTTCAACGACTTCAGCGGCGGCCTCAGCCTCGTCCAGATGGGAGTGAAACTGCCGCGTCCGCGCGCCTCGCTGATCATCACCTTCAGCGGCCTCGGACTTGCATTGATCGCACGCGGCACGCAGCTCGGCCAGCTGACCTCCGACATTGTTCTGATCGCCGGCTACTACACAACGCCATGGTTTGGCGTAGTAATCGTCGAACTACTGGCGCGGCGCAACGACAGTGCCCCGTGGCTAACCCCGGCGATGAAAGCAAAGCCGGCCGTGATCTCGTTCCTGCTCGGCTTCATTCTGCTGCTTCCGTTCTCTGCCACGCCGATCGGCAACAAGGTCGCGGCCGCCAGCCCGGCGCTCAGCTGGATTGGCTGGGTTTCGCGAAACCTGCTCAGTGGCGGCGGGCTCGGTTACGTCGTCGGCGTGCTGTTCGGCGCGCTGATCTACCTGCTGCTGCGCCGCGTGGCTGCCGGCGCCTCCGCGGCCCAGGCCTAGCGTTTACAGCCGCCCGCTTGGCTGGTAGCTTCGGGCAGATGGCCGAACAGTCCGCGACGAAGCACACTCGCCTGAGACTGGCCGCGGCAGCCCTCCTAGCGGCACTGGCCGCCGCTGCGATCGCGGCGCCCGCGGCGAGCGCCAACGTAAGCATCGCCGCGACGCCAAACACAAGCGGCGTGCTCGCCGCCTACACGCTCGTCGTCCCGAGCTCGATCTCGAAGTCGAGGCTTCAGGCGCGCGCCGTGATTGCGACAGGCATCCCCTGCCCGGCGCTCAATGTCGTCTCACCGAGCAGCTCAAACGCAGTTGCCGGCCGCGCATCATCCGCCAGCAGCAAGCGCACCGTCGCGATGCAGATGCGGACCCCGGGCGCGACTACGGACGCAGCGTTCTCGTCAATTAGGGCTTGCCAAGCGAACCTGCCGACTGGGCTGAAGTCGGCGACTGTTGGCAAGGTCTCGGTCCCTGCCAGCCTTCCGCAAGCGATAGATAAGATCGCGATCCTCGGCGACACCGGCTGCAGGATTAAGGGCAGCACGGTGCAGGATTGCGCCGACCCAGCGGCCTGGCCACTGGCACAGGTTTCGCGCTCGATCGCCAACGACAAGCCCGACGTAACGCTCTTCGTAGGCGACTTCTACTACCGCGAAAGTAGCTGCCCGTCGGACCTCAGTGGCCAGTGCGGTGGCAGCCCTGCGCCGATTTCAGGCCTCCCATTTAAAGACACCGGCTACGGCTGGCTGGCGGACGCGTTCCTGCCGATGGCCTCAGCCCTGTCGGCGGCCCCGATCCTTGCTGGGCGCGGCAACCACGAAGCCTGCGACCGCGGCGGGAACGGCTACTTCCTGCTATTTGCGATTCGTGCAAACGCTGCAGCGGCATGCGCGCCAACCGCCTCCGGCGAGGCGCCGCAAACGATTGATCCAACCTGGGCGGTTGACCTGCCGATCAGCTCCACCCGCACGCTACGGACGGTCGTTGTGGACAGCGCCACGCAGTCCGATAACGGCGACAGCGAGCTGACCTCCTGGGCCGCGGTGCAACGGCCCTTCTACCGCGCCGCCCAAAGCCTCAGCACCAAGAAGAGCGGCAGGGAATCATGGCTGCTGACACACCGTCCGCTGTTTGGGACGGAGGCGGTCGAGCCGGGCACTACCTCGAGCTGGGAGTCGGTCGATCAGACCGCGGCCGCGAGCGGGCTGATCGGCAACTTCAACTTGCTGATCACCGGCCACGCCCACCAGGCGGAGGTGGCACAGATCCCCGGGCAGCCGGCGCAGATGATCTTTGGCAACGGTGGCACGCTGCTAAACGAGGGCGAGATCGTGCTTCCGCCGCAAGGGCCAATGCGCGATTCGACCGGCCAGCCGCTCAGCCCGCTCTACCCGCCGTATCCGAACGCGACCTACCTCTGGGGCAAGCTCGAATTCGGCTACTCAATCGCCACACCACTGAAGCGCGACGGCCAATGGCGCTTCGCGTATAAGGATCTGAACGGCAAAAGCTTCGAGACCTGCACCGCAATCGCCAAGAACGCCCGCTGCGGCTAGGGCGCTTTCGGCGCGCCGCCTCGCACGCTGCTCGCTATTTGCGCCGCAGCGCCCTGCCGCCGCGGATTGCCACGCCGCCAGCGCCCATCGCGAGCTTCTCGGCGGTGCTGCCGATTCCCGGCCACAAGCCAAGCTGGCGCAGCGAGCTGACTACGTCATAGAAAGAGTGCTCGCGGCAAACCTTGCCGTCGCG
>JBAXGJ010000120.1:0-4476 GCA_037139475.1 Actinomycetes bacterium | reverse complement strand
TTGCCGACCGACCAGACCATCACTGAAGGGTGGTCGCGATTGACCTCGACCATCGAAGCGACCGCTGCGACGTAGCGGGCGCGGTTGGCGGCAATCGCAAGCTGCGGGTCGGGGATCTGGTAAACCGGGACCTCCGACCAGACCAGCATTCCGAGCTCGTCGGCACGCTGCAGCGTGTACGGGTGGAGTGGATAGTGAGCGCGCAGCACGAGCCCGCCGAGCTCGCGCGCCCAGCCGATCTCTTTGTCGCGGATGGCGTTGTCGATCGCGAAGCCACGGCCGGGCGCGTCCTCGTGCATGCCGACTCCGCGAAGGTCGAGCCGCTGGCCGTTGAGTGTTAAACGGCCGCTGCTGTCAACCGCGATCGAACGGACGCCAACGTGGCGCGTGTAGCGCTGCACTGTTCGCGCACCGATCGCGGCAACCAGCGAGGCGTCATAAAGGTTCGGGTGTGCCGGCGACCAAAGCTTCGGCTTCGCGACGGCCAGCCGCTTTGTCAGCGTCGCCGACGCGCCAGGGCGAAGCGTCGCCGTGCCGATCGTCAGTCGCGTCGGACCAAAGCGCCCGGCGACGGTGACGGTCCGCGTCGCACTACCGAGATTGCTGACCTTGACCTGCCAGTTGACGCTGGCAGCACAGCTTGGGCATGGCAGATCGGGGCGAACGTCTGCCGAGGTGATGTCGATCTGATCAACTGCACGCAGATAAACCTCTCGCAGGATCCCAGCGTAATTCCACCAGCCACCAAGCGGTTGCCCGTACTCGTTGTTGCGGGCCGGCGGCATGTCATTGATCGTCCGCCGACTGTCGATTCGGACGACCAGACTGTTGGCCGCGCCGGCATTTACGAGCGCCTTCGGCAGGCGCAGCTCAAACGGCTCGTAGGCGCCGGAGTGAACCCCGATCTGAACCCCGTTGAGCCAGACCGTCGCTGAGAAATTGACCTGCTCGAAGCGGATCACCCAAGCGCGGTCGGGTGCGCCGGGGGGCAGGCGAAAATCCTTGCGGTACCAGCCGACTGAGCCGAGGTAGGAGGTCATGCTGTCGTCGCCAGCGTTCCATGCGTTAGGAACGACGGTCGGCGTCCAATCTGCTGTCGTCGTCTGCTTCTGCCAGCTCTGGCTAAGTCCAATGTTGTTGGGGTCGAGCCGACGCAGCCAGCTGCCGTCGACCAGGTAGCGGCCTGACGGGCCGTCGCGGTAGAGCGTCTGCGCGCTCGGGACCGCGCCGTCGGGTGCCTCTGCAGCGTCGGCGCTGGCAACTGGAAGCGCGACCAGCGTCAGCAGCAGGGCACAGATCGCAACTAGCCTGGGCATGCCGACTCCCCGCCGACCGGTCGACTGATCGCGTGCAGAACAATGCTGCCACCGAAGAAGGCAAGGCCGCGGCGCTCAACCGAGACGCACTGAACAACCGCCGGCGTTGCGCCGCCGCGGTCCCAAGCAACGCGCGAAGCGCCCTCGGCGCTGCCAAAGGCGTAAGAGCTACCGGAGTCGTAACGAAGAATGGTCAGAGGCCCGCGACCGCGGAGCTGGCGCGCATTGGAGAGCACATCGGCGCGGCATTTTGGCTTCTGCGAGCAGCCATCGAGCAGCGCCAGCATCCCTGCCGAGTCACCCTCCTTCTGAAGATGGAGCAGATCGACAACGGCGCCGCGTTCGCGATTTTCGGCCGTCAGCCAGCGTGCCACGAAGAACGAGGCGGCGAGGAACAGCAAGATGAGCAGGCCGAAAAGCCAGATCCGCGGAAGAAACACCACTAGACAGGGTAAAGGGCTGCTGGGCGGCCGGCGCCGGTCGCGCATCAGCCACGGCGCTGTCTGTACTCTGGCAGCGTGATCGCAAAGATTCTTTTCATGCCAATCGGCATCCTGCTCGGCAGCGTGCTCGCCAAGCGCGTTGGCGAGTCGACCTTCATCGACGGCTGGGAGCGGACGCGAGGGAGCGAACCGCCGACGGCCACAACCGAGCTGGCCAGCTGGCCTGAGGTGATCGCAGCGGCCGCGATCAAGGGTTCGATCATCGCTGTTACGACGGCAACATTTACCCGCGCCGGCGCGTCAGGCTTCCGCTACATCACGGGCTTCTGGCCCGGCGAGCAGAAGCGCGAGCCGGCCGCACGGCTTCAAGCCCGCGGCGACTGACGGGCCAGGCGATGGATAGCGCAGCCGTACTGTTGATGGGGCAGCTTGGTCTTAGCGATGAAGAGCTCTGCGCGGCGCTCGACAGCAATCCGATCGAGATAATCTCCGACAGCCTTGATCACCGTCCGGAGCTGCCAATCCTGCTGCAGCTGACAGAAGAGGCTCAGGCATGCGTCGGGCCTGAAGTGCTGAAGCTCTGGGTCCGTACCGAAGGGCCAAGCGGGCGGCCGATCGAGCATCTTCTAGCGCGCGACTTTGGGGCCTTTGAGAGCGCCGTAGTGACGCTCGTAGAGCGCGGCTTCGTGATCGGCGGCGGAAGCTAGAAGAGCTGGTTCTCGCCGCCGAAGACTTCGCTGACGGAATCGTCGGTGAAGATCCGGCGGATTGAGTCGGTCAGCACGTCGGCGCAGGTCAGCACGCGAACGTTCTCGGGCGCCCCGGAGCGAAGTGGCACGGTGTCGGTGACGACGATCTGTTCGAAGTTGGCGCTGGCGAGGTTCTCCCATGCGGCGCCACTGAAAATGCCGTGAGTGGCAGCGGCATAGACGCTCGTCGCGCCGGCCTCGAGCACGGCCTGGCCTGCGACGGCGAGCGTGCCGGCGGTATCGATCATGTCGTCAACGAGCACTGCGTTCTTACCGGCGACGTCACCAATCACGTAGCCAACTTCGGCGACCTGGTGCTCAGGGCGTTCCTTGTCAAGGATCGCCAGTCCGGCGCCGATCTTGGAAGCGAACTTCTTGTTCAGTTTCACGCGGCCGGCGTCAGGCGATACGACGACGAGGTCATCGAGACCGAGATCCTCGAAGTACTGCGTCAGCATGAACATTGCCGTCATGTGATCGACCGGGATCTGGAAGAAGCCTTGAACTTGGCCAGCGTGAAGGTCCATCGTCAGTACGCGGTCGGCGCCGGCCGATTCGAGCATCCGCGCCACGAGCCGGGCGCTGATCGGTTCGCGCGGGGCCGACTTCTTGTCTTGGCGCGAGTAGCCGTACCACGGTGTTACGGCGATCACGCGGTGGGCTGATGCGCCGACAGCGGCGTCGATCATCACCATCAGCTCCATCAGCGCGTCGTTTGCCGTCACTCCGGTGGCCGGGTTGCCGCAGGTCGGTTGGACGATGAAGACGTCGGCGCCTCTAATCGACTCATCGAAGCGGCAGTAGACCTCGCCATTGGAGAAGGTCTTCAGCGTGACTGGCCCGAGATCGACGCCGAGGCGCTCGGCGATCTTCGACGCAAGCTCGGGGTGAGCGCGGCCGGAGACGACCATCATCCGCTTGTCGTAATCGATCGGGATGCTGGTAGCTGGCTGCAGGCCGCTCTGCGTAGTCACCATTTCGATCGGGAGTCTAGGCGCGAGATCGGTCATTTCTTATCCGCTCCGTCAGCTTTGCGGCGCTCGTCGTAGCCGTCCTTGTTCTCCTGTCGGCCGCGACCGATCGCCAGCGAGCCCGGCGGCACGCCTTCAGTGATCACGCTGCCGGCCGCCGTCCAAGAGTCGTCGCCTAGCTCAACCGGAGCGATGTAGGAGACGTGCACACCGCCGTGGACACGCTCGCCGAAGACTGTGCGGTGCTTATTGACGCCGTCGTAGTTGGCGGTGATCGTCCCCGCGCCGAGGTTTGCGCCTGCGCCGACGTCAGCATCACCGACGTAAGACAGGTGCGGAACCTTCGCGCCCTCGCCGATGTCGGCGTTCTTAAGTTCAACGAAGGCGCCGACCTTGGCGCGCTCGCGCACCAGCGAACCTGGGCGCAGATGTGAGAAGGGGCCGATGCTCGCTTGGCTGCGCACTTCGCAGTCGGTCAGGTGGCTGCGCAGCACGGTTACCTCGTCGCCGATCGTGGCGTCGGTCAAAGTCGAATCAGGACCGATCGTCGAACGCTCGCCGACCGTCGTCGCGCCGCAGAGGGCAGTGAAAGGTTCGATCACACTGTCGGCGCCGATCTCAACTCCGACATCGATCTGGGTTGAGGCCGGCGCGACGATGTCAACGCCGCCAAGTAGGTGCGCCTCGATGATCTGCATCTGCGCAAGGTCGCGCAGCTCAGCAAGGTCAACACGGTCGTTGACGCCGAGCAGCATCGATGGGTCATCGACAGCGTGGGCGGTGACGGTGCCGCCAGCGGCAGCGATCAACGGCAGCACAGCCGGCAGGTAACGCTCACCCTGACTGTTGTCGCTGCCTACGGCCGGGAGGGCGGCGGTCAGTGCAGCGGCGTCGAAGACGTAGACGCCGCTATTGACCTCGCCGATCAGAAGTTCTTCTGCCGTCGCGTCGCCGTCGGTTTTGGTCTCGACGATCTTCTCGAGCGATCCATCGGCGC
>JBAXGJ010000119.1:0-4481 GCA_037139475.1 Actinomycetes bacterium | reverse complement strand
ACGCTCGTGCTCGGCGACATCGCGCATGAGCGCAGCTGAAGCTTCGGCCAGCGGCTCGGTCGCGGAGACTGAAGCGCTGGCCGCCGACCTTGCAGCGCAGCTCGCCCCGGGCGACGTAGTACACGTCTGCGGCGAGATCGGCGCTGGCAAGACGACCTTCATCCGCGGAGCCTGCCGCGCACTCGGCTTCGGCGGCCCGGTAACCAGCCCGAGTTACACGCTCTGCAACCGCTACGAAGATGGCTCCGTTCCGATCTCTCACCTCGACTGCCAGCGACTTGAGGAGACGAGCGGCGAGGAGGCGGGGTTGCTCGACGACGAGATCGGTCCGGAGCGGATCACCTTCATCGAGTGGCCACAGCGCTCCGCCGAGTCACTTGGTGCGGTCGCTGCTGTTCCGGCCACGGTTCTGATCGAGCTCCGCCATCAAGGGCCTGACCAACGCATTCTCTCGATCGAACGGTTGGGCCAGAGGTGAGCCCCCCTGGGCCGATTCTGGCCTTCGACACCGCTACATCAGCCACCGTCGTCGGCATTAGCGTTGGCGGTGAGCTGATCTGTGAGCTCGCCGATCGGCCAACAGATCAGCAGCGCCCACGCCACGCCGAGCGCTTGCTCGCGCTCTGTGATCAGGCACTTGCCTCTGCCGAGCTCAGTTGGGGCGACCTCGCGCGGATCGCAGTCGGCATCGGTCCTGGCACCTTCACCGGGCTTAGGATCGGCGTCGCAACCGCGCAAGGGCTGGCGCAGGCAAGCGCCGCCGAACTGGTTGCCGTCTCAACGCTCGAAGCGCTCGCACTACCCGCTCGCCTGACTGAGCCTGCGCTGCAGGTCGCGGCTGTCGGCGACGCACGCAGGGGAGAGGCCTACATCGCCGCCTGGGCGCCAGATGGGGAACAGACGGTCAGCGATCAGGCCTGCCCGCCGCAGCAGCTCGTTGCAGCATTGGCTGCAGATAACGCCGCAACGATTGCCGTCGGCGACGGCGCGCTAATCTTTCGAAAAGAGCTGGAAAGCGGCGACATTGCAGTCCCCGAAGACGGCTCAGTACTGCATCAGCTCGGTGGCGCTGCGCTCTGCGAACTGGCCGCCGCTGCTGAGCCGATCAGCGCTGCGGCGTTAGTTCCCCGCTACGTAAGGCAACCGGACGCTGAGATTTCACTGCAGAACCGCACCGAATCGAAATGACCGACACGACACTTGAAATCCGGCGCCTCGTCTTCGCCGACCTGCCGAACGTGATTGCGATCGAGCGTCGCGCCTTTCCTACGCCGTGGTCGCTTGCGATGTTTGTGCTCGAGCTGAGTAAGCCGGAAGGGATCTGCCTCGCCGCGCAACGTGATGGGCAGCTCGTTGGATACACGATCTGTTCGCGCTTCGATCAGGTCTGGCACATCATGAACGTCTCGGTAGACCCCGACCTCCAGCGCCGCGGCATCGCGACCACGCTGATCGAAGCGGTGATTGCCCGCGTCGGTGCTGGGGCACAGATCACGCTTGAGGTCAGACCGACCAACGTTGGAGCGATCGCGCTTTATAAACAGTTCGGCTTTCTCGCGGCCGGCTCGCGGCCTCGCTACTACCAAGACAACGGCGAGGACGCAGTGATCATGTGGCGCACGGAAGCAACGTTGCGCGGCGAATTGGATGATGTCCCGGCCGCAATGGCGAGGCCGGTCGCCGCGCCGTGAGCGGCGCAATCCTTGCGATCGAGACCAGCTGCGACGACAGCTGCGCAGCGGTTCTCGCCGCAGACGGGACGATCCTTTCGAACGTAATCGCCTCGCAGGGGATCCACGACAAGTACGGGGGCGTCGTGCCTGAGATCGCCGCACGCCACCACCTCGCGCTGCTGACGCCGACGATCGACGCTGCGCTGAACGAAGCTGGACTGACGCTCGCTGAAATCGAACGCGTCGCAGTGACTCAAGGCCCAGGACTAATCGGTGCGCTGCTGGTTGGTGTCGGCCAGGCGAAGGCGATCGCGGCGGCGCGGGGCATTCCGCTAGTCGCCGTCGACCACCTCCAAGGCCACGTTGCGGCCAACTTCATCTCTCCCAAGCCGTTCGAGCCACCGTTTATCTGCCTGATCGCGAGCGGCGGTCACACGCTGCTGGCGAGGGTTGAGGATCACAGCTCATACACGCTGCTCGGTGAGACGCTCGACGACGCCGCCGGTGAGGCGTTCGACAAGGGTGCACGGATGCTCGGCCTGCCCTTTCCGGGTGGCCCTGCGCTGCAGGCTCTCGCCGCAGAGGGCGACGAAGAGGCCTTCGACTTCCCGACGGCGCGGAACGTCAAGGGGCTCGACTTCTCGTTCGCCGGCGTTAAGACCTCGCTGCTCTACGCGATCGCCGACCTCGGCGAGGCCGAGACGCAGCTGCGCCGCGCCGACCTTGCGGCCTCCTACCAGCGGGCAATCGTCGAGGCGCTCGTCGAGCGGCTGACGCGGGCGCTCGACGCCAGCGGGCTGGGCCGAGTTGCGATCGGAGGTGGCGTCGCCGCCAACGGACCGCTGCGTGATGCCGTCGCAGCGCTCGGCGCCGTCAGTCACATTCCCGACCGTCTGCTCTGCACCGACAACGCCGCGATGATCGCCAGCGCGGCCAGGTTCCTTCCTGACTGTTCGCCCGAAGCGGCGCTCGCGCTCGACGCATACCCCAGCGGTGCGCTGCGATGACGACGCAGATAACGATCTATCAACGCGACGGCTGCCACCTCTGCGAACTAGCGCATGCTGAGTTAACTGAGCTTCAAGGTGAGTTTGATTTCGAGCTTCTCGAGGTCGACATCGAGTCGACTGATGAACTGCATGCCCTCTACTTGGAACGGATTCCAGTGATCGCGCTGGAGGGCGAAGAGCTCTACGACTTTGAGATCAACCTCCCCGATCTAAAAAGTCGCCTGCTGGCAATCTCAGCGCGGTAGCATCGCAGCGATGACAAGCAGCGAGCCTGAAGGCGCTCCGGTTGGTTTGGTCGCATCAGACGATGGCCCGGCGCGGCTTTCGCTGGGAGTCGCTGCGCGCCTCTCTCGTTACCTCCAAGTCTTGACTCAGGCTCAGAAGACGGGCCGCGAGACGCTCTCGTCGCAGGAGCTTTCTGAGTACACGCGCGTCAACAGCACGCAGATTCGACGTGACCTCTCCGGCTTCGGAAAGTTCGGTAAGCGCGGCGTTGGTTACAACGTCGATGCCCTGGCCGACGAGATTCGCGAGATCCTTCAGACCGGCACGCAGCAGAACATCGCGCTCTTCGGCGCTGGCCACCTCGGCAAAGCGATCGGTTCGTCCGACATCTTCGCCGACCACGGCTTCAACGTTGTCGCGGTTTTCGACGCCGACCCGAAGAAGGTCGGCACCAAGGTCGGCGGCCAATCGGTTCGCCCAATCGAGGACGCCGACCGCGTGATCGCCGAACAAGACGTCCTCGTTGCCGTGCTCGCCGTCCCTGGTGAGGCTGCGCAGGAGCTTGCCGACAAGCTCGTCGCGGCAGGGGTGCGGATTATCTTCAACTACTCCGAATCACTGCTCGACGTGCCGGCTGGGGTGACCGTTCACACATCTAACCCGGCCGTCGACCTGCTGCACGCGCTTTACTTCTACCTCTCATGAGTCTGATCAATCTGGAGAAGGCCCGCGAAGCGTTCGCGCAGGCGACCGACGGCACGGTTGGAATCGAGGAAGAGTTCGCGATCCTCGATCCAGCGACTCTTGACCTGATCCCCCGCTTCGAGGAACTCAATCAGGCGGCCGTCGCGACAGATGCCGAGCTGGCAACGTCGATCTCGTCGGAGCTGATTCTCTCCGAGATTGAGATTCGCTCCGGCGCCGGCAGCGACATTGGTGACGCCCTTGCGCGCCAGCAGGCGATGAGGGAGCGGCTCTTCGCGCTGGCTACCACTGAAGCGGTTGAACTTGGCTCTACCGGCACCCACCCGTGGGCCGACTACCGCGAGCAGCTCAACGTCCAATCCGACCACTATCGCCGCGTCGTCGATGGCCTCCAGTACGTGGCTCGGCGCAACAACACCTTTTCGCTCCACGTCCACGTTGGGATTCGCGACGCTGACCGCGCTGTCCGTGTTTGCGATCGGCTGCGCGCGCTACTGCCGACGCTGCTCGCGCTTAGCGCCAATTCGATCTTCTTTGAGGGTCACAACAGCGGCCTCGCCTCAGTTCGCACGCAGAGCTTCACGAAGTCGTTCCCTCGCTGCGGCGTCCCAGATGCATACGGCTCGTGGGATAACTACCGCGATTACCTCGAGCTGCTGCTGGCTACTGGTTCGATCGAAGAGGACACTCAGGTGTGGTGGTCGGTCCGCCCGCACTTGGCATTTGGCACGGTTGAGGTTCGCATCTGCGACGCCCAATCAACCGCAGAAGAGTCAAATGCGCTTACCGAGCTGATCGTCGCCTGCGTGATGCAGTGCGCGCGCGATGACGATGAAGGCCGGCCGATCTTCGAGCCACCTGCTCGGCT
>JBAXGJ010000118.1:0-4550 GCA_037139475.1 Actinomycetes bacterium | reverse complement strand
CGCTCGCTGGCTGGCCGTGGGTGCCGAACGCGCCGGCAGAGACCGCTCGGCCTGCGGTCGCGGAGCGCTTCCTTAAGGGACAGCCCGGCGACGGCGTCCCAACGCCAAGCGTCAATAACTTCGATCAGAAGCGAGCCTTCAGTCTGCTGCGCCGGCAAGTTGATCGCTACGGCTGGAGGCCGGCCGGTTCAACCAGCTCGAGGCGGCTAGCCAAAGAGTTGGCCGGGCGCCTGCCTGCCGGCAAGCTTGAGCCGTTCAAGGCCGGGAAGTTGCAGCTGAGCAACGTCGTCGGCGTAATTCCAGGACGGCTGCCAGCGATCCTCGTCGGCGCCCACTACGACGTCGAAGCGACGCCGAAGGGCTTTGTCGGCGCCAACGATGGCGCGGCCGGGACCGCCGCCGTCGTCGAGCTGGCGCGGGCGCTCGCAGCGCGCCCGGTTGCCGCTGGCCGCGAGATTCGCTTCGTCCTTTTCGATGGCGAAGAGCAGCCGGCTGGCTCGCTCAACCCCTATGCCGACGGGCTGCGCGGCTCGCATGCCTTCGTAGCGCGCCACGCGGGAGAAGTAGGAGAGCTGATTTTGCTCGACTACATCGCCAACCGTGGCTTGCAGCTTCCGCGTGAAGGAACCTCAGATCGCCAGCTTTGGGCCGAGTTGCGCGCGGCAGCGCAGCGCAGCGGCACCGGCGCAAGCTTTCCGGACCGCTCAGGGGGTTCGATCTACGACGACCACACACCATTTCTCGAACGCGGGATCGCCGCGATCGACCTGATCGACTTTGAGTACCCGTGGCGCGACACGCTGGCCGACAACCTCGGCAAGGTTTCTCCACGGGCGCTCGATGTGACCGGCGAAACGGTTTACGCACTGGTCGACGAGATGCGCCGTCGCTAGCTCTTCGTACACTGACGCTAAGTGAATGCTCCCGACAAAATCTTGCTCGCCGCTCCGCGCGGCTACTGCGCCGGCGTTGACCGCGCAGTTCAGTCGGTCGAGCGCGCGCTCGAGGCCTACGGCGCGCCTGTTTACGTGCGCAAGGAGATCGTCCACAACAAGCACGTCGTTGAGCAGCTACGCGACGCAGGCGCAATCTTCGTCGACGAGCTGAACGATTCGATCCCGGAAGGCGCTGTAACCGTCTTCTCTGCTCACGGCGTCGCCCCATCTGTTCACGCCGAGGCCGCCGAACGCAAACTGCAAACGATCGACGCGACCTGCCCGCTGGTGACGAAGGTCCACCGCGAAGCGGTCAAGTTCGCCGAAGAGGGCTACACGATCATTCTGATTGGCCACGACGGCCACGAAGAGGTAGAAGGAACGATGGGCGAGGCGCCCGACTCGATCGTGCTCGTTGAAACCGTCGCCGACGTTGACGCGCTCGAAGTCGACGACCCCGAAAAGCTCGCCTTCATCTCGCAGACAACGCTCTCGGTTGACGAGACGAGCATCATCATCGACCGCCTGCGCGAGCGGTTCCCCTCGATCATCAGCCCGCGCACCGATGACATCTGTTACGCCACGACCAATCGGCAGGCGGCCGTCAAACAGCTCGCGCCGCTCTGCGAGCTGGTGCTCGTGATCGGTTCGAAGAACTCATCGAACTCCAACCGCCTCGTCGAGGTCGCGCGCGAGCACGGCGCCGACTCTTACCTGATCGACAACGAGACGCAGGTGCAGGGAGAGTGGCTCGATGGCGTCAAGACGCTCGGCATCACCTCCGGGGCGAGCGCGCCGGAGGAGCTCGTTCAGCGACTCGTAGATCTCTTCCGAGGCGCCGGGACAACCGAGGTTGAAGAGTTCACGGTCGTCGAGGAAGACGTGCGCTTCATGCTTCCCAAGACGATCCGCCAGGCAATCGCAGCGACCGACGCTTAGCTCTTACTGAGCCAGGCGCGCAGCTCGTCGTTGTGTTCGCCGAGCCGCGGTGGCCTGCTCTGCGGTACAGCCGGCGTGCGGCTCAGGCGCATCGGCGAGCGGGTAGAGCGGACCCCTTCGAGATCGACGATTGGCTCTAGACCCAGCTCTTCTGCGAACTGGTAGGCCTGGGCGACGTCGTTGACCGGGCCGGCAGGGACGCCGGCTGCGGTCAGGCGCTCGGCCCAGCGCTGGGCGCTCTCGCCAGCAAAGATCTCAACGAGGATCGCGATCAGTTCGTCGCGGTTGACGACGCGCTCGCTGTTCGTTGCAAAGCGCGGATCGCTTGTCAGCTCCGGCCGGCCGAGCTCGTCGCAGAGCCTCGCAAAGAGCGCGTCGTTGCCGACGGCCAGCGCAAGATCGTCGGTCGCAGTTGGGATCGTCTGGTAGGGGGCGATCGAAGCGTGGGCGTTGCCGGTTCGGACTGGAAGCTCGCCGGTGTTGAGAAAGCCCGAGCCAACGTTGAGCAACATCGCGAAGGCACTGTCGAGCAGGGCCACCTCAAGGTGCTGCCCTTCGCCGCTCTGCTCGCGCTCGCGCAGCGCCGCCAGCGTGCCGGTCGCGGCATAAAGGGCGGTCGTCAGGTCGATCAGCGCCGTGCCGGGGCGCGTCGCCGGGCCGTCGGCCGCGCCGGTGATCGACATGTAGCCCGAGATCGCTTGAACCAGCAAGTCATAGCCAGGCAGAGCCGCACCCTCTTCGCCAGAGCCAAAGGCGCTAATAGAGGTGTAGATCGCCCGCGGGTTGTATTGCTTGACGGCCTCCCAGCCGAAGCCAAGTCGCTCCATCGTTCCCGGGCGGAACGACTCGATGATTACGTCGGCGCGGCGGCAGAGCTCGTGCGCGAGCTGCTTATCGGCTTCGTCGCGAAGGTCCAACGTGAGCGAGCGTTTGCCGCGGTTGAGGCCGAGATAGTAGGTCGAACCCTCGTCGACAAACGGCGGCCCCCATTGGCGCGTATCGTCGCCGCCGTCGGGCCGTTCGATCTTAATTACGTCGGCGCCGAGGTCGGCCAGCGTCTGACTGCAGAGCGGGCCGGCCAGCACGCGGCTGAAATCGGCGACGAGGATTCCTGAGAGCGCTGCTTCGGTCATCGCCCGTCAGGCTACCCTGCCCGGCGATGCGAACACTTGTCATCTCCGACACCCACATCGGCTCGCGGCGGCCGGTTGACATCCTTCGGCGGCCCGAGCCGCTCGAGGCGCTCTGCGGCTCGCTCTCCGATATCGACCGCCTCGTACTGCTCGGCGACCTGCTCGAACTGCGCCATGGGCCGCTCTACGACGCGCTCGGCGCGGCGCGGCCGATTATCGAAGCGATTGGCTCTGCTCTGCCGAAGGGCGCCGAGGTAGTGCTCGCGGCCGGGAACCATGATTCTGCGCTCGTCTCGCCCTGGCTTGCTCGGCGGGGCGCGCTTGAGGCGCCGGCGCCGCTTGGCCTCGAGACGCGCACCGACAGCGGCGCATCGCCCGCGACCGAGGCGATCGCAGGCTGGCTCGGCAAGCGCGTCGACTGCTCGGTCGCCTACCCAGGGCTGTGGCTGCGCGACGACGTCTGGGCGACCCACGGCCACTACCTCGACCGACTGATCACGATCCCAACCTTTGAGCGAATCGTCGCCGGCGCGATGGCGCGGATTGTCGGCAAGCTTCCAGACGAGCCAGGCAGCGCCGCCGCTGAAGATTTCGAAGCAGCGTTATCTCCCGTCTACGCATGGCTTGATCAGGTTGCCAACGGGCGCGCCGCCGGCGGCCGCTGGGCGACGGGGGCGGCGACGGCGAAGGCCTGGAGCCTGCTCTCCGGCGACGGGCGGGCGCCGCTGCGCGGCAAGGCGCTGGCGACGCTCTTGCCGCTGGGCATTGCCGGAATCAACCTCGCTGGCCTCGGCCCGGTCAGTTCAAAGATCTCGAGCGACGAGCTGCGCCGCGCCGGGCTCGATGCGATGAGCGGGGTCGTCGGCCTGCTCGGAGTCGAGGCTGATTATGTGATCTTTGGCCACACCCACTGCGCCGGGCCGCTGCCTTGGATGGATCCGGCGGAGTGGCGCTTGCCGAACGGCGGCCAGATGATTAACAGCGGTTGTTGGACCGACGAACCGAGGATCAACAGCACCGAGATCGTCAGCCCGTACCGGCCTGGCCGCGGCGTGCTGGTGACCGATTCCGGCCCGCCGCAGCAGCTCGTGATCGCAGATGAGCTCGGTACGCGGCCGGCCAGCGGCTTCTAAGCCGAGACTGCGGCGAGGCCGGCGCTAAAGCAGGTTGCATGCACCGTCAAAGAGGGGGCGGCGCTGAGCTCGAGCACACCTTCGCTGTGCTGACCGTGCTCGATCACGAGCTGCGCACCGGCGGCATCAATTTGCCGTTCCTCGCCGTTGACCGTTAGGGCTCCGCTCCCTTCGCTGACAACCCAAACTTGGCCGGCGCCGTAGGGGCCGCAGTAGGCGCCCGGCTGGTCTCCTGTCGGGACGACCAGCTCGGCGTCCATCGCGTCGGCCGGGTCGAGCAAATCGGTTAACGCTTCATCGATCCCGAGTAGCTCTTGAATCGCCGCTTCAGTCTCCTCGTAGCCGCCCTCGCCGTAATGGACATCGGTCAGCATCAAGTCGGGGCCGAAGAGGTAGCGCGCCGGCCAGCC
>JBAXGJ010000117.1:0-4565 GCA_037139475.1 Actinomycetes bacterium | reverse complement strand
CTCTGGCGATCAAAGTGGTTCGCGATCGGAATGGTCGTCGGATTGATTGCCTGGGGAATGCACGTCGCGGCTTTGACGATCGCGCCGCTCTCGCTGGTTCAAGCAGTTGTCGCCAGCGGGGTCGCTTTGGTCGCTGTGATGGCCGACAAGATCTTTGGCCTGCAGGTCGGCAGGCGGCAGTGGTGGGGGCTTGCGCTGACGGCCGTCGGCCTTGCGCTGTTGGCGCTGACGATGCCAGCATCAATTGGTCCCTACGCCTCATATTCCGGCCCGCAGATGGCCCTCTTTGAAGCCGTTCTGTTGGCCGTTGGCGTAGTTCTGATTCTTGGCCCGCGGGCCGCTGGCGCTCGCACCGAGCACCATGGCATTGCCTTGGCGGCCGCCGCCGGGATCATGTTCGGCGCCTGCAACGTCAGCGTCAAGGCACTGACCGGCACGCTCCCCGACGCTGGCCTCGCTGGCGTAATCAGCGCGCCAATGCTGATCGCGATAGTGGCCTCGATCGGGGCCTTCTACGCCTCGGCGCGCAGCCTTCAGCTAGGCGGCGCGGTGGCCGTGATTGGCATCACCGGCACGGCCAGCAGCATCACCTGTGTCGCCGGCGGCATCCTTGTCTTTGGAGATCCAATGCCCGCCGATCTGCTCGGGATGCTGGTCCAAGGCTTGGCATTCGTGCTCGTGATAGCCGCTTCAGCGCTGATTCCTGCTTCGCGCGCCGGTCAAATCTCGACTTAAGTCGCTGCTGGGCGGTAACGTAGGGGCTATGGCCACTACTTCCAGCAGCTTGACCTCAGAACAACTCCAAGAGCTCGCCAACAGGCACCTCTGGCTGCACTTCAGCCGGATGGGCTCCTACCAGCGCGGCGAAGAGATTCCGATCATCGTTCGCGGCGACGGTTGCTACGTCTGGGACGACCACGGCAACCGCTACATCGACGCCCTCAGCTCGCTCTACTGCGTCAACATCGGCCATGGACGCGCAGATATCGCCCAGGCTGGCGCTGACCAGGCGAAGGAGCTTGGCTTCTTCACCAACTGGTCCTACGCGCACCCAAAGTCGATCGAACTGGCGGCGAAGGTTGCTTCGCTGACCCCCGGCGACCTCAACCGCATCTTCTTCACCTCCGGCGGCGGCGAGTCGGTCGAATCGGCGCTGAAGCTCTCGCGCCAGTACCACAAGCTGACCGGCAATCCGAACAAGACGAAGATAATCGCCCGCAACATCGCCTACCACGGAACGACGATGGGCGCGCTCGCTGCGACCGGCCTCACTTACGCCCGTCAGCCATACGAGCCGCTGATGCCGGGCGGCTGCCACGTGCCGAACACAAACCTCTATCGCTTGCCACCGGGCTACGGCGCTGAGAACCTCGCTGAGGCGATCGTCGAGCAGATCGAGTTTGAAGGCCCCGACACGGTTGCTGCCGTGATCCTCGAGCCGGTCCAGAACGCCGGCGGTTGCTTCGTTCCGCCGGAGGGCTACTTCCAGCGCGTGCGCGAGATCTGCGACGAATACAACTGCCTGATGATCTCCGACGAGGTGATCTGCTCTTGGGGCCGCCTCGGCGAATGGTTCGGCGCCCAGCGCTTCGACTACCAGCCCGACATCATCACGACCGCCAAGGGCCTAACTTCGGCTTACGCATCGATGGGCGCGATGATCGCTTCCGATCGCTTGATGGAGCCGTTCCTCGAGGGCAACAACTCGTTCGTCCACGGCTTTACTTTTGGCGGCCATCCGATGGCCTCTGCAATCGCATTGGCGAATATCCAAGCGATGGAGGACGAAGAGGTAATCGAAAACGTGCGCGAGAACGAGCCTTACCTGCGCGCGATGCTGGAGTCGATGATGGACATTCCGATCGTAGGCGACGTCCGCGGCGCCGGTTACTTCCACGCGATCGAACTGGTCAAGGATCGCGAAACGCGAGAAACCTTCAACGACGAAGAGTCGGAGGATCTGCTGCGCGGTTACCTCACCGGCGAGCTCTACGGCAATGGCCTGATCTGCCGTTCCGATGATCGCGGTGACCCAGTGATTCAGTTTGCTCCGCCGCTGATTGCCGGCCGAGAGGTGATCGATGAGATCGGCGCGATTCTGCGGCCTGTGCTGGAAGGTGCCAGCGAGCGGCTCGGACTGTAATGAAGGTTGGCGTCCCTGCTGAGATAAAGGTCGACGAATACCGCGTGGCAATCACGCCCTCGGGCGTGCGCGAGCTGACCGCCCATGGCCACAGCGTCGTGATCGAGAAGGGCGCCGGTGAAGGCTCAGCGATAACCGACGCCGAGTACGTCGAGCAGGGCGCAGAGATGCTGAAAGACGCAGACGCCGTCTTTGCTGAGGCCGAGATGATCCTGAAGGTCAAGGAGCCTCAGCCAGAGGAGGTAGCGCGGCTGCGGCCAGGCCAAGTTCTCTTCACCTATCTGCACCTCGCTCCAGACCCAGAGCTGACGGCTGGCCTAGTCGCCTCAGGCGCTACCTGCGTCGCCTACGAGACAGTTGAAGATTCCGAGGGCCGGCTGCCACTGCTGGCGCCAATGAGTGAGATCGCTGGCAAGATTGCCACCCAAGCTGGCGCCTTCATGCTTGAGAAGCCACTCGGTGGCCGTGGGCTGCTGCTCGGCGGCGTGCCCGGCGTTGCAGCCGGCAAGGTGATGGTGATCGGCGGCGGCGTCGTTGGTCAGAACGCCGCTGACATCGCCGTTGGAATGGGCGCCGAGGTTTACATCTATGACCGCAACATCGACCGCCTGCGCGAGCTTGAGCCGCTGATGAAAGGGCTCGTTTCAACCTGCTTCGCCTCAACGCTCGAGATCGAACAGCGACTTCCCGAGATGGACCTCGTCGTCGGCGCCGTGCTCGTCAAGGGAGGCAAAGCGCCGCACGTGATCACGCGCGAGCAGCTCAGCCTGATGAAGCCCGGCTCGGTTCTCGTTGACGTAGCGATCGATCAGGGCGGCTGCTTTGAAACGTCGCACGCCACGACCCACAGCGACCCGACCTACGTTGTCGACGGTGTTACCCACTACTGCGTTGCAAACATGCCTGGGGCGGTCCCAATCACCAGCACCTGGGCGCTGACGAACGCGACGATGCCGTTCGTCCTGAAGCTCGCCGATCTTGGTGTCCACGGCGCGCTGCGCTCCGACCCAGGCTTCATGAAGGGGCTCAACGTAGCCGCTGGTCGGGTCACCTACGAGCCGGTTGCTGAGGACCAGAGCCTAAGCCACATTGCGCCTGAAGAGGCGCTAGAACTGGTCGCGCAAGCGGCCTGATTGCCCCTGCGGCGCTCATTTACTGAGCTTCGCTGCTAACCTCCTGCGCTGCATGCCGACGACTAGCCAACTTATTCGCAAGGGCCGCACGCCCAAGCCGAAGAAGCTCTCGACGCCCGGACTTAAGTCCGGCAAAGGCCGCAAGACGAAGGTTGCCGCTCCGCAGCGCCGCGGCGTCTGCACCCGCGTCTACACGACTACGCCGAAGAAGCCGAACTCAGCGCTGCGCAAGGTTGCGCGTGTGCGCATCACCGGCGGCGCCGAAGTAACCGCCTACATCCCAGGCGAAGGCCACAACCTGCAGGAGCACTCGGTAGTGCTCGTCCGCGGCGGCCGCGTTAAGGATCTGCCAGGCGTCCGCTACAAGGTCGTCCGTGGCACGCTCGATGCCTCCGGCGTTAGCGATCGCAAACAATCCCGCAGCATGTACGGCGTAAAGAAGTCATAGCGAACTAATGCGCCGTAACGCAGCCCAGCTTCGCCCGGTTCAGCCGGATCCAATCTACCGCTCGCGGCTTGTGCAGCAGGTCGTCAACAAGGTGATGCTCGACGGTAAGAAGTCGACCGCCGAAGCGATTGTTTATGACGCGCTCGCAATCCTCGCTGAGAAGAGCGGCAAAGATGCCGTTGAGTCGCTCGAAGAGTCGATCGTCTCACTTACTCCTTCGCTTGAAGTTCGTTCCCGCCGCGTCGGTGGCGCCACGTACCAGGTGCCGGTTGAGGTTCACGCCCGCCGCGCACGGACGCTCGCCGTCCGCTGGCTCGTTGAGTTCGCTCGCGCCCGCCGCGAGAAGACGATGGCGCAACGGCTCGCTGCCGAGCTGCTCGAGGCTCAGACGCAGCAGGGTGGCGCTTACAAGCGCAAGGACGACATCTACCGCATGGCCCAGGCCAACAAGGCCTTCGCGCACTACCGCTGGTAGTCGCCGCTCGCGCTAACTGTTCGCACACGTCGCGCAGCGCCGCGCCCAGCCTGGCCGAATTGCTTCGATCCTTTGCTAGTATCGGGCTTCGTTCGGTGTAGCGCGTTGTTGATTCTCGCGCTGCACCGGCGATTCGATTGCCTAAAGATGGAACGATTTACGACATAGCGCGCGGTCCAGGATCAGATTCTGCTGTGCGCGCGGGCCAGATTGGCCCGTTTTTTGTTCTCTGAAGTAACGCAAGACCCAGATTTTCATGCCACGCCCATTCACACTGACAAATACCCGCAACATCGGAATCATGGCTCACATCGACGCCGGTAAAACGACGACGACCGAGCGGATCCTCTTCTACACCGGCCGTAC
>JBAXGJ010000116.1:0-4579 GCA_037139475.1 Actinomycetes bacterium | reverse complement strand
AAGGAGCGCGAGCAGTTCGGCCGCAAGATCATTGAGAACCAGTCGATCGCATTCATGCTCGCCGACATGAAGATGGAAATCGACTGTGCTCGCCTGCTCGTCTGGCGCGCCTCATGGATGGGCCGCACCGGCCAGGACTTCAACAACGCCGAAGGTTCAATGAGCAAGCTGAAGGCTGGCGAGGTCGCCGTATGGACGACCGAGCGTGCAATTCAGATCCTCGGCGGCAACGGCTACGCGCGCGAGTACCCGGTTGAGCGCTGGCACCGTGACGCGAAGATCTACACGATCTTTGAGGGCACTTCAGAGATTCAGCGACTGGTGATCAGCCGTGCGATCTCCGGCATGCACCTGAGCTAAAAGGCTTTTACTAACCGCCGGCTTTGGCGATTGCGCGGCGTACTTCGTCGATCGAGAAGGCTCCTTCGATCCGCTCGACGACCTTCCCCTGGGCGTTGAGCACGAAGAGCCAAGGCTCGGTCGGGAGGCCGTAGGCAGCGGGCTGCGTTCGCAGCCCGCGGTCAACTCGGTTCTCTTCGTAGATCTCGTTCGTGATGTAGGCCGTCTTGCCGCTCTTGTCGGTCGCGCGAGCTTCTTCGAGCACGTCGACTACGGGGCCGCAGACGCGGCTCTGGCAGAGCGCCGGGGTTGCGAACAGAAGCGCAACCGGCTTCTTGCCATAGACATCAAAGAGATCGGTCGTGAGCAGGCCGGTGGCAGCCGGCGAACGAGTTGAGATCCGCGCTGCGTCGCCGGCAACGGAGTCGAGCGTCGGTGTGTGAACTTTCGGTGCCGCCTCCCCTACCTTCGGCGGCCCTCCGGACTGGCCGACCCGGGCCTCGAACGGCGAACTAAGAACGACGCGGCCATCTAGCTTGGCGACCGCAAAGACTTGGTACTTGCCTGCCTTGGGGAAGTCGACGTTGGCGACGTAGACGCTCTTGGCCTCCCCCTCATCCTGCGAGCTGGTCTTGCTCGCGTACTGCGACGAGACAGCTAGCGATTCGCTGCGGGCGATGAACGGACCGCGCAAGTTGGTGCCGTTGCGGCTAGCGGTGTAGAGCGCTACCGGCGCTCCGGCGATCTGCTTCTGCGCCGGGTCGAAGAGCGCGAAGCCATAGCGGTTGGTTCCTGTCTCAAGCACCGAAACGCTGGGCGCCAAAATCACCGACTCTTGGTTCTTCTGCTTGAGCTCATCGAGCGATGTCGATGATGCTTTCGGGAAGCTTGCTGCGGCGCTCTCTGATGACGCTATTCCCTGGACAGTGCCGTTCTGACCTTGCGAGGAGGTGCTGTCGCCGCAGGCCGTGATCAAGCCGGCGGTAAGCAGCGCGAGCAGGATTAGAGCGAGACGAGGCATCTGCTGCATTCTACGACGAGGTCGGATCTGAAGAGCCAGTCGCCTTCCAGATCGGCCGATGTGATCGAATACGCGATGGAAGTAACGGCTGATCAAACCAAGGAGAAGCAAATGGCAGAGCGGGCGGCAATTGTTACGGGAGCATCGAGCGGCATCGGGCTTGCGATCGCGCAGATGCTTGGCGAGCAGGGCTACGGACTGACCGTCGCCGCGCGCCGGCCGGAGAAGCTTGAAGCAGCCGCAAAGACACTCACCGATCAGGGCTTTGACGTTCTCTCAATCCCTGCTGACCTAGGCGACGAAGAATCTATCGCTGGCGTCGTAAAGAGCCACGAGGAGCGCTTCGGCCGCCTCGACGTACTCGTCAATAACGCGGGAGTTGGCTTCGGCGAGCTCGCCGACAACTTCACAACGAAGAAGATCGACCTTCAGCTCAATCTCAACCTACGTGCGATCTTCCTCTTCTATCGCGAATGCATGCCGATGCTGCGCAAGTCGGCTGAGGAGCACAAGGGCACGTTGGTCGTCAACACTGCCTCAATCTCAGGTATTCGTGGCGAAGGCCTTCTGGGGATCTACTCGGCGACGAAGGCCGGCGTCAATGGCTTCACGCAGGCGATGAACAAGGAACTCGGGCCGGTCGGAATTCGCAACACGGCGCTCTGCCCTGGCTTCGTTGATACGCCGATGACCGACCCGTTCGCCGAGTACGTCCCTAAGGACACGATGATGCGCCCAGAAGACATCGCTGCTGCGGTTCGCTTCTTGCTTGAAGTGAGCCCAGCCTGCATGGTTCCCGAAATCCGTTTCGAACAGCCCGGGGGAATTTCGATACCCGGCATCAACTAGGGGGAAGAAGAGATGAAGCTCGGCGTACACATTGGCTACTGGGGTCTTGGACTGACCAGCGAAGACCAGCTCGAAATTGTTCAAGAGGCCGAGCGACTTGGTTACGACTCCGTTTGGGCTGCAGAGGCTTACGGCTCCGATACCGCGACCGTGCTCGGTTGGCTCGCAGGCCAGACGTCAACGATCCGCCTTGGATCGGGGATCTTTCAGATGCCAGGCCGCTCCGCCGCAATGACGGCGATGACGGCTGCCACGCTCGATCAAATCTCAAACGGCCGCATGATCCTCGGCATCGGCTCGTCCGGCCCGCAGGTAAGCGAAGGCTGGCACGGGGTGCGCTTCGGCAAGCAGCTCGCTCGCACGCGCGACTACGTTGCCGTGCTGCGGATGGCACTTGCACGCGAGCGGCTCGAGTACAGCGGCGAAACGTTGGAGCTGCCGTTACCCGATGGTCCAGGCAAGGCACTGAAGCTGACAATTGGAACCGTTCAAGACCAAGTTCCGATCTACATCGCTGCGATTGGGCCAAAGAACACGCAGCTCACAGGTGAGATCGCCGACGGCGTGATCCCAACACTCTTCTCACCAGAGCACGTTTCGGTGATGCGCGACGAGCTTCAGATCGGCGTCGATCGGGCCGGCAACGGCAAGACACTGGCCGACATTGACATCGCACCGACGGTGCAGGTCTACGTCAGCGACAACCTTGAAGACGCTCGTAACCTGATGCGTCCGTTCATCGGCCTCTACGTCGGTGGGATGGGTTCACGCGAGCAGAACTTCTACAACCAGCTGGTCCGTCGCTACGGCTTCGACGACGCGGCCCAAGAGGTTCAGGATCTCTACCTCGACGGCAAGAAGGACGAGGCAATGGCTGCGCTGCCGGATGAGCTGATCGACATGGTTGCGATCTGTGGCCCCGCCGATCACGTGCGCGAGCGGATCGCCGCCTATCGCGATGCAGGTGTCGGCACGCTCGGCGTTAGCCCGGTCGCCTTTACGCGTGAAGAGCGGATCACGCAGCTACGGCTGATCGCCGAGCTAGCGGCAGACTGAGGCTGCATGCGATTGCTGCTCGGCGCCTTTGGCGACCCGGGCCACGCCTTCCCGATGATCGCGCTTGGCCGCGCGCTGCGCGCCGGCGGCCACGAGGTGACGCTGCAGACGGGGCGCCAGTGGGAAGAGGTCGTGCGCGGCGAAGGGCTGGCCTTCGCGCCCGCGCCTGAGTACCCGGTCTTTCCTACCCGTGAGGCGCCGCTGAAGCCCTACCAAGCTGTGCTGAGGGCAACGGAGGAGACGCAACCGCTCGTTGACGAATGTGATCCAGAGATCGTCGTCCACGACATTCTCACGTTGGCGCCGGCACTGGCAGCGGAGCGGGCCGGTGTGAAGGTCGCGACGCTCGTCCCACACGTTGATCCGCGCACGGCGCCGGGCGCCCCGCCTTACTCGGTTGGAGCACTGCCGCCGCGGACGGCGCTGGGGCGCAAGCTGTGGGGCGCGCTTCGTCCGGCAACCAACAGGGGCCTCGAGAGCGGTCGCGCGGAGCTCAATGAAACTCGCCGTCGCCTTGGCCTGCCGGCGCTCGAGCATCTCCACACCGGCCTCTCACGCCAGCTGACGATGGTCGCCAGCTTCCCGGCGCTCGAATACCCGCGCCCGGCTGAACCGGCGACTGAAATCATTGGGCCACTGATATGGGAACCACCGACCGAGGCGGTCGCGCTGCCACCGGGCGACGGCCCACTAGTACTCGTCGCTCCATCGACCGCGCAAGACCCGCAGCACAAGTTGCTGCGGGCGAGTATCCGAGGCTTGGGGCAGCTTGATGGCGTCCGCGTCCTGGCTACATGGAACCGTCGCCCGCTAGCTGAGCCGATTGAGCTCCCGCCCAACGTCACGCTCGTCGAATGGATCAGCTACGAGCAGACGATGCGCTACTGCGACGTTGTAATCAACCATGGCGGGCACGGCACGCTGGCGCGCGTGCTGGCGAGCGGTGCGGTGTCGGTTGTTGTACCGGCCGGCGGCGATCAGGCCGAGAATGCTGCGCGCGTCGCCTGGGCGGGAGCTGGCGTACGCGTCGCCCCACGCCTGGCATCGCCGCGGGCGATCCGCGCAGCCACTGAACGGGCACTGTTCGAGCCTTCTCTACGCACCGCCGCGCTGCAGTTCGAGGACTGGTACGCCACTCACGACGCAGGCTTGCGGGCAACCGAACTGCTCGAGCAGCTCGCCGCGGCTTGAGCGCAGCGCACGCAGCGCGGCGGCAGTGTCGTACCATGCAGCTCGCTGCGTTGCTTGCCGACGCAGGTGATCCGGGGTAGCTCAATGGCAGAGCGAACGACTGTTAATCGTTAGGTTGTGGGT
>JBAXGJ010000115.1:0-4591 GCA_037139475.1 Actinomycetes bacterium | reverse complement strand
CTGCTCACCGTGAGCAATCGGTGATTGCCGCTCGCATAGCCAATGCGCGCCAGCTTGATTGGCCGGCCGATCGGCTCGAAGTGATCGTCGCCTGCGACGGCTCACCGGACGAAACTGCGGCAGAGGCACGCAGCGCCGGCGCCGACGTCGTCCTCGAGCTGGAGTGGGGTGGGAAGGTCCGCGCCCAGGATGCCGCCGTCGCTGCCGCCGATCCGCGCTCCAGCGTGATCGCCTTCTCTGACGCCAACGCCGCTTGGGAGCCCGATGCGCTGCGCGCGCTGGTCGGTGAGCTTGAACTAGCCGACGTCGGTTACGTCTGCGGCCAGGTTCGCTTCAGTGGCGCCGACGGTTCAACCAATCAGGAGGGCCTCTACTGGCGATTTGAGATGTGGCAGCGCGCGCGCGAATCGCAGCTCGCCTCCGTCACTGGCGGCAACGGCGCGATCTACGCCGTGCGCCGCGACGACTACATCGAGGTCGATCCAGTTATGGGCCACGACCTCAGCTTCCCGTTCAACTTCGTCAAGCGCGGCCGCCGCGCTCTCTACGCCCCGAGCGCCCGCGCCAGCGAGAAGATGGTGCCGACGGTCGAAGGTGAGTTTGCGCGAAAGCGGCGGATGATGAGCCACGCCTGGCCGATCGTCCTGCGCGGCGGTTTGCTCTCGCCGCGCGGCTACCCGACGTCGTACGCGGTAATGATCTATTGCCACCGCGCGCTGCGCTACTCAACGCCGGAGCTGCACCTCGTCGCCTTGATCGCCAACCTGATTCTGGTTGGTCAGGGAACCGTCTACGTCGTAACACTTGCCTTGCAGTTGTTGTTGCTGCTCGCAGCGCTGCTCGGCGCCGTAGTCCCAATCAAGCCGCTGTTGGTTGCCCGCTACTACGTCCTAACGACTGCCTCGATCGGCGCAGGGCTTTGGGACTACCTGCGCCACGGGACGCCGGCCGGTTGGGCGCCGCCGGAGGGAACGCGCTGATGCTGCGCCGTCTCTTCGATCTCGTTACCGCTGCTGCAGCATTGGTTATCACCTCGCCGCTACTTCTGCTCGCGCTGATTGCCGTACCGCTTGAGTCGCGCGGCTCGCCGATCTACCGCCAGCGCCGCGTCGGTCTTGACGGCCGCGAGTTCGAGGTGATCAAGCTTCGAACGATGGTCAGCGGCGCTGAGAATCTCGGCGCCGGCCTTGCGGTTGCCGAGAATGATGAGCGCGTCACGCGCCTCGGCGCGCTGCTGCGGCGCAGCTCAGTCGACGAGCTGCCAAACCTAATCAACGTGCTTCGCGGCGAGATGGCGATCATCGGCCCAAGGCCAACCGTTGGCTCGCAGGTTGAGCAGTACACGCCGCGTCAGCGCGGCCGGCTCACCGTTCGTCCTGGCATTACGGGCTGGGCGCAGGTCAATGGCCGCGCCGGGCTGCCGTGGGACGAGCGGATTGAACTTGACCTCTGGTACATCGAAAACCGCTCATGGAAGCTCGACCGCCAGATTCTGCGGCGCAGCTTCAGCACCGTCCTTGGTGGCGAGGATCTCTACCGCGAGGACGGCCCCGCCTGGACCCCGCGCGACGAGGATCGATGACGCCCGATCACAGCTTGCGGTAGCTTTTAGCTACTGCCGAAGCGCGTCCGAAGGAGCAGCAAAATGGCTAAGCAAGAACGCAATCTCGTAGGTCAAATCGTCGCGATCACCGGTGGTGCGCGCGGAATTGGCAAGAGCACTGCTCAAACGCTCTCACGTGCCGGCATGAAGGTTGCGATTGGCGACCTCGATGGCCCGCTCGCCGCTCAGACTGCAAGCGAGATCGGCGCTGGCACGATCGGCCTGCAGCTTGACGTCACCGACTTTGACTCATTCTCCGCTTTTGTCGCAGCGGTGCAGGATCAGATGGGCCCAATCGACGTGATCATCAACAATGCCGGAATCATGCAGCTCGGCCCTTACCTCGATGAGGAGATGGCTACGACGAAGCGGATGATCGACATCAACATCTACGGCGTCGATTACGGCTGCCGCTTGACAATCCCGTCGATGGTCGCGCGCGGTCACGGCCACGTCGTAAACATCGCCTCGGCTGCCGGCAAGGCCGGCTACGCCCACGGCGCCACCTACTGCGGGACGAAGCACTACGTCGTCGGCATGAGCGAAGCGATTCGCTCTGAGCTGCGCGGAACCGGCGTTGAGGTCTCCTGCGTGATGCCGGTCGCAGTTCAGACCGAGCTCGGCGGCGGCCTTGCTGAGACGCGTGCCGTCAAGCAGGCGCTGCCGCAGGATGTCGCGGACGAGATTCTCTCGGCGCTGAAGCAGCCCCGTTTCGATGTCTTCGTACCGCGCTCGGTTGGCCCTCTCAACCAGGTGATGTCGGTCATGGGTCGCGGCCCGCGCGAGGCTCTTGGCCGTGCGCTGAAGGCCGACAAGGTGCTCTCGACCGCCGACCACAGCGTTCGCAAGGACTACGAGCTGCGCGCCGCGCGCTCGTCGCCAGCGATCGGCAGCGGCGACGACGATAAGGCGAAGGCGAAGTCGGGCAAATCCGACAAGTCCGACTGAACTAATCGTTCACAGAGTCGCAGCACCTCGATCTGCTCGCTAGTGGATACTCCACAGCTATGAGCAACGAACTAGACCAGCAATCAGTTGACACGATCCGCGCCCTCTCGATGGACGCGGTTCAGAAGGCGAACTCCGGGCACCCCGGATTGCCGCTTGGAATGGCACCTGTTGCCTACGTGCTGTTCCAGAAGATCATGCGCTTTGACCCGACCGATCCGCATTGGCCGGATCGCGACCGCTTCGTACTCAGCGGCGGCCACGGCTCGATGCTGCTCTATTCGATGCTTCATCTCAGCGGCTACGGCGTCTCGATGGACGACATCAAGCAGTTCCGCCAGTGGGGTTCGATTACCCCCGGCCACCCGGAGCTCGACCCTGAGCACCCAACCCCTGGCGTAGAGGTCACAACCGGCCCGCTCGGGCAGGGCTTTGCCAACGGCGTCGGGATGGCGATCGCCGAGAACTTCCTCCGTCAGCGCTTCGGCGCCGAGGTCCAGGACCACCGCATCTTCGGCATCGTCACCGACGGCGACCTAATGGAAGGGATCGCCTCCGAGGCCGCTTCGCTGGCTGGCCATCTTCAGCTTGACCGGCTCGTCTACTGCTACGACGACAACGACATCTCGCTCGATGGCCCCACCTCGCTTAGCTACAAGGAGGACACGACGAAGCGCTTCGAGTCCTACGGCTGGCACGTCGAGCACGTTGAGAACGTCAACGACCTCGACGAGGTCGAGCGCGCGATCGACCGCGCAATTCAGGAGAAGGACCGCCCCTCGCTGGTGCGTATCCGTTCGATCATCGGCTATCCGTCACCGAATAAGCAGGGCACCAGTGGCGCCCACGGCTCGCCGCTCGGCGAGGACGAGGTCCGCGCCACCAAAGAGGTAATGGGCTGGGATCCTGACAAGCACTTCTACGTGCCCGACGACGTTGGCGCGCACATGGATCAGAAGGATCGCGGAGCCGCCGAGAAGGCCGAGTGGACGGCCCGCTTTGAGGCTTGGAAGCTCGCCAACCCGGAGCGCGTTGAAGAGTGGGACTGCGCCTGGGCCGGCAAGCCGATGCCCGGTTTTGACGCCACGCTGCCGCCTGACTGGGGCGCCGAGAAGATGTCAACCCGCGTTGCCGGCGGCAAGGCGATGGAAGCCTTTGCCAGCCACGTGCCCACGATGGTTGGCGGCGCCGCCGACCTAAGCGGCTCAACGAGAACGATCTTCCCCGGTGGCGAGAGCGAGCACTACACGCAGACCGGTGCGGGCCGCAACGTCTACTTCGGCGTGCGCGAGCACGGCATGGGCGGCGCCGTAAACGGGATGGCAGCCCACGGCGGCATCGTCCGTCCGTACGGGGCGACCTTCTTCACCTTCTCCGATTACATGCGCGGATCGATTCGCCTCGCAGCGCTCTCGGAGATGAACGTTGCTTACGTCTTCACGCACGACTCGGTCGCGCTCGGCGAAGACGGCCCAACGCACCAGCCGGTCGAGCATCTTGCTGCGCTGCGCGCAATTCCAAAGCTGACCGTGATCCGCCCCGCCGACGCAGATGAGACGGCCGAAGCTTGGCGCTTCATCATCTCTGACCTAACTGGCCCGGCGGCGCTGATTCTCAGCCGTCAGGACACTCCCATCTATGACCGCGGCGAAGGTGGCATGGCGCCGGCGTCTGGGCTCGACAAGGGCGCCTACGTGATGAGCGAACCGGCTGAGGCAGCGCGCGCAGTTGTCGTTGGCACCGGCTGCGAGGTCTCGGTTGCCGTTGCTGCCGCGGAGCTGCTGGCCGCCGACGGAATTCCAACCCGCGTCGTCTCGATGCCAAGCTGGGAGCTCTTCGAAGCGCAGGGCGAGGAATACCAAGTTTCAGTGATTCCGCCCGACCTGCCTTCAGTTTCGGTCGAGGCCGCGATCTCGATGGGCTGGCATAAGTGGGTTGATGATTCGGTCGCGATCGATCGCTTTGGTGCCTCAGCTCCAGGCGACGAGGTGCTCGAGAAGCTCGGCATCACGCCGCAGGCTGTTGCTGATCGCGTCAAGG
>JBAXGJ010000114.1:0-4593 GCA_037139475.1 Actinomycetes bacterium | reverse complement strand
TCGAGGGATCGACCGTGAAAGTCGTCAGCTCTCGCAGATCACGGCGCCCGGGCTCTGGGTGCGGGTGCTCGCGCGCGGCCTCAGCGGCTGCCAGCACGGTCTTTGGGAAGCGACGGCGCAGGCCGCGGTCGAGCATCAACGCCTCGACTACGTTGCGGGCGATCTCGGAGCTTCCGAGCAGCCGCAGCACCTTCGCTCGCGCGTTGCCTGAACGGCCGCCAGGCGTTGCTATCAGCGCCAGTTTTCCAGGCTTCGCTTTGGAGGGGGGCTTACCGATGCTGATTTGTTGCCCGGGCTCAAAAAACGGTTGGCCGACGAAGAACTGGCCGCGCTTCTCGAGTACCACAACCTGCGGCTCACCGGCGGCGCGCTCCTGCTTTGGAGGCGGGGTCACCTAGTTCACGCTGGCGCAGCCGCCGAGCTTGGCTAGCGCTGCTCGCAGCGCTAGGTCCTTAGTCGCCTCGTCAGGCTGCTTGACAAGCAGATCGGGCTTCAGGCCGGCACCTTGCGCGACGCCCTTGCCGCCGAGGTTGCGGCCCTTAGGAGTGAAGTACTGGCCGGCCGTGATGTCGAGCGCGCCACCGTTGGAGAGCTTAATCACTTGCTGGAAGACACCCTTGCCGAAGGTCTTTTCGCCAATCAGCGTGGCGCGGCCACGATCCTGCAGCGCGCCGGCGACAATCTCCGAGGCCGAGGCGGTGCCGCCATTGGTGAGGACGACGAGCGGCGCCTTCGGAATCACCGGGCTACCGGTCGCGTCGAGCGTGCGTGTCCGAACGTTGCGCCCGCGCGTCGTCACGATCGGCCCATTCGCGATGAAGGCACTGGCAATCAGCTGCGCCTCATCAACAAACCCGCCGCCGTTGTTGCGCAGATCAAAGATGTAAGCCTGAGCGCCCTTCTTCTTCAGCTTTTGCAGCGCAGCGTAAACCTCGGCGTGGGCACCCGAAGTGAATGACGAGAGCGCGACTATCCCGATCTTCTTGCCGCAGACGGTTTTGATCATCGAAGCAACAACCGGGACGCTGATCGGCCGGCGCGTGGCGACAATGGTTCGTTCCTTGCCGTCGTGGACGACTTTGAGGCGGACCTTCGTGCCGGCAGGACCCTTGACCAGCTGCGAGGACTGCTCCGTGGTTAGCCCCTTCAACGAGCGCCCGTTCGCTTCGACGATCTTGTCGCCGACCTTGATGCCGGCCTCTCTTGCCGGCGAGTCTTTGTAGACCGAACGAATAACCAGCCCACGCTTGCTGCGCTCAACGATCACGCCGATCCCGTTGAAACTGCTGGCCTGCGCCTGCTCTAACTTCTTGTACTGAGCCGGCGTGAAATAGTTCGAGAAGCGGTCGTTCAGTTTCTTGACGGCGCCGGCGATAGCAGTATCCGCGAGCTGACCTGGTGGCAGCTTGCGGTAGTAGCTGTCATTGATCTTATCGAGCGCCTCGTTGACGACGATCTGATCATTGCTGCCGACCAGCGTTGCGCGCAATGGCTCGGGGACTAAGTCGCCGTGGCGGCCGCCAACCCAGATGCCAATAACTAAAGCCACGATGACAGCCACAGCTGCGCCGACGGCGAGTGCGACGGCAAGCAGGGAGATGGCTACGCGGCGTGAGGACATTGATCTATCAGTCGCGGCTCTAACCGCTCAACAGAGGGTAGAGCCGTAGCGACGCTTGCCGACGCGAGGCGTCGCCTAGACCTGGAGGAAGCGGCGCAGCGAGATCGCTGAGCCAAGCGCGCTGACGGCGATGCCGGCGCCCAGGAGCACGGCAACGAGCAGACCGAAGCCGATTGTGCTTGGGGCTGAGAGCAGCGCAAAGTCGTTGACGAGCGGATCGACCAGCGCAACCTTCATCACGCCGAGCAGCAGAATTGCCAGCACAGCGCCGAGCGCGCCGAGGATCACGGCTTCGAGCACGAAAGGCCAGCGGATGAAGCCGTCGGTCGCTCCGACCAGTTTCATCACCTGAATTTCGCGGCGGCGCGAGAAGACCGAGAGCCGGATCGTGTTTGAGATCAGCAGGATCGACGCGACGATTAGCAGCGCCGCGAGCAGCCCGGTCGTAAGTTTGACGACGCGCGTTGCGGTCAGGATCTTGTCGGTGTTGTCCTTCGATGAGCCGACCGAGTCGATCGACGGATCGATCGTCGTCCTTCCCCCACCCGGTGTCTGTGGCTCGATCGCGCTAACTAGGGCGAGAGCGTTGTCAGGGTTCTTCGGTGTCACGCGCAGCGTGTCGGGCAGCGGGTTGGAGCCGAGTAGGTCGTAAGCGGCGGGGTTCTTGCGCCGTTCCTGCTCGTAGGCAGTGTCCTTGCTGACGTATTGGACCGATTTGACTCCGTCCAGCGCCGTTAGCTGCGTGCGCACGCGTTGGGCATCGGCCGGGGTCGCATCGCTCTTCATGTAGACGTTGACGATCACTTGGCCGCGAACGTCGTTGGCCGCGCCGGTCGTTGCCTGGACGATCGGGATGAAGACGCCGAGAACGAGCAGCGTTACCAACACCGATGCCAAGGCAGCGAAGCTAGGCACAGCATTGCGCGAGATCGAGGTAAATGCCTCACGGGTGAAGAAGCGAATGCTCATCAGTCTCTAAATGCCTCGTCGAAGTCATCGCCCGGCTCACGCTTCTTCGCGGTGCGCTGGGGCTCAGGGGAAGGCTCGCGCAGCAGCGCGCCAAATTCGGCCGTCGTCATATCGGTTGGTGCGTACTGGCCATCGAGCTCATCACGGACGACGACTCCGTCAGCGAGCTCGAGCACGCGGCGGCGCATGCGGTCGACCATCGCTGAGTCGTGCGTGGCTACCAGCACAGTCGTGCCGGTGCGGTTGATGCGGTAGAGCAGCTGCATAATGCCGATCGACGTTTCAGGGTCGAGGTTGCCGGTCGGCTCATCGGCCAGCAAGAGCGGCGGCGCGTTGACGAAGGCGCGGGCGATGCTGACGCGCTGCTGCTCGCCGCCGGAGAGCTGGTCGGGATAATGGTGGAGCTTGGTTGCGAGGCCGGTTAGGCGAAGGATGTCCGGCACCTTCTCGCGAATGTCGGCGCGCGAGCTGCCGGTTACCTGAAGCGCATAGGCAACGTTTTCATAGACCGTGCGGTCGGGCAGAAGCTTGAAATCTTGGAAGACGACGCCGAGGTTGCGGCGGTAGAACGGAAGCTGCTTGTGGTTAAGTTCTCCAAGGTCGCGGCCGGCGACGAGAATGCGGCCTTCATCCGGCTCTAGCTCCTTGATCAGCAGCCGCATCAGCGTTGACTTGCCGGAGCCGGTTGGCCCAACGAGGAAGACGAATTCGCCGCGGCGAATTGAGAAGGTTGTTCCGCTCAGGCCAGCCTTGCTGGTGTCATAGCGCTTAGTTACGCCGCGGCACTCGATCGCGTTTGCCGGGTCGCCAGGGCGGCCGGATGCGGCAGCGGCATCCTTGCGCTGAGCTGCCTGCGAATCGCGCAGGCGCAGTTCTTTCTCCGTAGCGGCCATTGCAGCGAGATTAGCCCCGCCCCGCCTGATTCCTCCCCACTTCGCAGGATGCAGCTGTGATTGCAGTCGATTCAGCTGGCAACACCCGCCGCCGCGCCGCTATCTTCATCAAATGGCCGAAATCTCTACGAGCACCGCCGCTAACGGACTGCCGATTCATCGCATCGGGATCCCTGGAACGCGCGCTACAACGATCCTCGTCGCCTTTGACGCTGGCGCCCGCACAGAGAGCGCAGATGAGAACGGAATGGCCCACTTCCTCGAGCACCTTGTGTTCAAAGGCGGCCAGATCTACGACGATTACCGCAAGGTCAATGAAACGGCAGAGCGGATGGGCGGCTCGCTCAACGCCTACACCAGCCACGATCTCGTCGCTTTCCACATCACGGTGCGAGCCGAATCGGCCGTCCCGGCAATCGACCTTCTGACCGACTTTGTCGGTCGCCCGAAGCTCGACGCCGAAGAGCTTGACAAAGAGCGCGGCGTCGTGATTCAGGAGATTCAGCGTTACAAGGACGAACCGGCCTCGGTTGCCGGCGACCTAATTGAGCGCGCCGGCTTCGGCGATCACCCGCTTGGGCGCACCGTGCTTGGTCCTGAGGAGCACATCGAAAGCTTCTCGCGCGAGGCGATCGTCGCCTTCCGCGAGCGGCGCTGGGCAGGGCAGCTTGGCGGCGCCTTCGTCGTCGGCAACTTGGAGCACGTGCCCGCAAACGGCGCAGTTGATGAGTATTTCGGTCGTTTCCCGTCGCTCCCTGATGCCCCCGGATCGGAGGCTCCAGTTCCATTTAAGCCGGTCACCCTGGTCGAGGAGCGCGACAGCAACCAGTCACACCTGCGGATGCTCTACCAGCCCGACCTGGACCCAAGCGACGCCAGCCAACGCGTCGCCTTTGGGATCTACTCAACGCTGCTCGGCGGTTCGATGGGCTCGCGCCTATTCGACGAGATCCGCGAGCAGCGTGGCCTCGCCTACTCGGTCTTTGCGATGGCCCACGTGGCGAGTGACTACAGCGCGCTCGTCTTGGGCGCCGGGCTGGAGTCGGCGAAAACGGTCGAGGCGTTCACTCGTATGAAAGAGATCGTTGGCGAGCTTGCCGCCGACGGACC
>JBAXGJ010000113.1:0-4598 GCA_037139475.1 Actinomycetes bacterium | reverse complement strand
CGACCTGCGCGAGCTTGCCGCCACCGTTCAAGACCCGTATCTGCAGCAGCTGCTCGACCGAATCATCGGGCCAGACGCCCCGACTTGGGAGCGCTACCGCGACGCGCCGGCAGCGAAGTACTTCCACCAGGCCTACGAGCACGGCCTGCTTGAACACTCGTTGACGGTCGCGCAAGCGGTTAGTGCCAGCAGCTCAATCTTCCCCGGCGTCAACCGCGACATCGCCGTGACTGGGGCGCTGCTGCATGACGTCGGCAAGCTCCAGGCCTACGGCGAGGTCGACGGGATCATCGACCTGACCGACGCCGGCCGCCTGCAGGGAGAGATCCCGCTCGGCTACGCACTGGTGCGTGACCAGATCGCCGAGATCGCCGGCTTCCCGCCCGAGCTGGCGGCGGCAATTACGCACATCATCCTCAGCCACCACGGCTCACTCGAGCACGGCAGCCCGGTCGTACCCGCAACCCGCGAAGCGACGCTCGTACACATGATCGACAACCTCGGTGGACGGCTCGGAAGCTTCGATCGAATTGAAAAAGAGCTCGCCCCTGGCGCTGAGTGGTCGGCCTTCGATCGCGCAATCGGCGGCGGCGCTTACTTCGGCCCACGCAGCTCAGAAGAGCCGCGCCGCGCCGCTGCCTGACGCGGCAGAGCGCCGCTTACAAGCGAAAATGGGCGCAAACTGCGGCCAAAGTTCGATTCTCGCTGACGGCCACTGCGGCCGGGCAATAGGGTGACGCGCTGATGGCAAAGGACACAGAAAAGCTGATCCGCCAGCTCTCACTGATCTCGTACCTGATGGCAGAGCGCCGCCCGGTAACGGCGCTTGAGATCCGCCGCGACGTTGAGGGCTACAGCGGAATGAACGAGGACGCCTTCGCGCGCCGCTTCTACGCCGACCGCGCCGAGCTCGACTCGCTCGGCATCCAGCTGACCGTTGACCGCCCCGCCGACGGCGCCGCCGAGCAGGAGAACTACTCGCTGCGGCCAGAGAACTTCCACCTTCCAGCAATCGAGTTCACCGACGACGAACTTGCCGCGCTGCAGTTCGCGCTCAGCCTGCTCGACGGCGAGTTCGCATACGCCGAACCGCTGCGCCTAGCGCTGCAGCAGATCACCTGGGGCCGCCCCAGCCCGCTCGAGGCTCCCGACCAGCGCTCGCTGGCACTCGGCATCACGGCCTCAGCTGGTGGCCACGAACTCTCCGGCCGCCTGGCAAAGATCGAGACGGCGATCTTCCGCCACAAGACGATCACCTTTGACTACTTCACGATCGCCCGCGATGAAGTTGGCTCGCGCAAGGTTGACCCCTACCACCTGCTCTTCCGCGGCAGCCAGTTCTACCTGCTCGGCTACTGCCACGACCGCGAAGCGATCCGCGTCTTCCGCCTAACGCGGATCCAAGGCAAGGTCGCCTACGCAACGAAGGCCGAGCACGACTTCAAGCGGCCCGATGACTTCGATCCGCGCGCCTACGCCAAGCGCGCCGACTGGCAGTTTGGTGAGGAGCAGGGCGTTGCCGAGATTCTCGTCTCCGAGCGGCTCGCGTGGCAGGTTGAGCGCCACTTCGGTCGCTTCGGTGAGATCCGCAAGGCCGACAGCGAAAACGAGATGCTCTTCACGACCCCCTACGCCTCATCGCGAATGGTTATCTCGTTTGTACTCGGCCTTGGCGAGCACGCCCGCGTTGCCGGGCCGCCGGAGCTAGTGACCGAGACCGAAGAACGGATCGCCTTGATTCAGGAGCGCCACGACGGCGAGCTAGAGATGGCCGACATTCTGCCGAACACGTCAAGCAACGGCGAAGATGGTGACGAACCGGAGGAGATCGACACGCGCCCCGACGTAGCGATCCGGCCAGAGCGCTTCGCGCGGCTTGTAACACTCGCTTCGATCCTGATCAGCTCCGGCCGCGCCGGCGCAACTCTTCAAGCGACCGACGTCTGCGAACAGGTGCAGATCACGCGCGAGGAGCTCGCTGAGGACATCGCCGTGCTCAACGTCGTCAACTTCGGCGGCGGCTCATACGTGCTCTACGCCGAGCTGGCCGACGACGGAACGATCGAAGTTGACCCCGAGCCTTACGCCGACAACTTCGACCGCCCAGCGCGACTGCTGCCGGTAGAGGCGAAGGCTTTGATCGCCGCGATCGACCTGATCGGCGACCACATGCCGGAAGGAACGCTGACCAGCGCGCGCGAGAAGATCGTCGCCGCGCTCGGCGCCGACCCACTCGAGCAGGGGCTTCAGGTTGCCGACGGAGGCGCCGACGATTCGCAGGTTGCGCGCGTCGTCTCAAAAGCGATCGCTGCCGGCAAGATGCTCAAGCTTGACTACTACAAGCCAAATGAGGATGAGTTCACGGAGCGCGTCGTTGAGCCTTACGCGCTCGTCAACGGTCGCGAAGGCTGGTACGTCGCTTCGTTCGACCCGGAGCGCGACGACGTGCGCCACTTCCGCCTCGACCGTGTTCGCCACGCCTCGGTAAGCCGCAAGCAGTTCAAGCGTCGCCCGGAGGTAAACCCGTCGGCTGACGTTGAGGGCTGGCCAAAGACCGGTGAGCTGCCGGCCTCGAACACGGCGCTGATTTGGATCTCGCCCGAGCGCGCACGCTGGGCGCGCGAGGAGAGCACCGTCGTCGAAGAGCTCGCCGACGGCGCGGTACTGATCGAAACGACTTACGCCGGCCGCGACTGGCTCGTGCGCGAGGTGCTCAAAGAAGCCGGCGATGCGGCAGTGATCAAGCCAGTCGCAGCGCGCAAGGCAGTACTAAGTGCGGTTCGCAAGCTGCGCACCGCCGCGCGCGCGTAAACTTCTGCTCTATGGCAAGCCGCCGCGAACAGATCCGCATGAGCGACGAAGAGGTCGTCGAGTTTCTCGGTCAGGAGAAGACGATGATCTGCGCGACCAACGGCGTCAGCGGCTGGCCACACCTGATGCCGCTCTGGTTTGTCGTCCGCAACACTGGCCCCGAAGGCGCTGCTGAGCTTTGGGCCTGGACCTTCGCCAAATCACAGAAAACGAAGAACCTTGAACGCGACGCGCGCGCCTCGCTCCAGATTGAGGCCGGTGAGGAATACCAAGTGCTGCGCGGCGTGATGTTTGAGACCGAGGTAGTGATGCACCGCGAGGTTGACGATGTGCTCGCGCTCGGGATGGAGATCTTTGCGCGCTATACGCCGGGGCTCGAAGAGGGCCTCAGCGAAGAGGTGACGGAGATGATTCGCGGCCAGGCGGCAAAGCGCGTCGCCTTCCAGTTTGTTGAGCAGCGGCGGGTCAGCTGGGACCACCGCAAGCTCGGCGGCGTCTATTAAGCCCCCACGCGGGTAGCCTGCGGCTAATGGAACAGCTCAAGGGCCTAATTCTCTCCGGCGGCAAAGGCACGCGCCTGCAGCCGATCACCTTCACCAGCGCCAAGCAGCTGGTGCCGGTCGCCAACCGCCCAGTGCTGTTCTACGGGATCGACGCGATGGCCAGCGCCGGAATCAAAGAGATCGGAATCATCATCGCTCCCGAGACCGGCGACGAGATCCGCGAGATGGTCGGTAGCGGCGAGCAGTTCGGCGTCAACGTGACCTTCATTGAGCAGGATCAGCCAGCCGGGCTCGCCCACGCCGTACTGACGGCCGAGCCATTTCTCGGCGACGACCCGTTCGTGATGTACCTCGGCGACAACCTGCTGCAGGGTGGGATCAGCGACCTAGTCGAAGCCTTCCGCTCAAGCAGCCCCGACGCACTGATTCTGCTCACCCCCGTCTCCGACCCGGAGAACTACGGCGTAGCCGAGCTCGACGGCGACCGCGTGATCAGCCTGCAAGAGAAACCGCCGGAGCCGAAGACCGACCTCGCGCTGGTTGGCGTCTACATGTTCACGGCCGGGATCCACGACGCAGCTCGGGCGATCAAGCCATCGGCCCGCGGCGAGCTCGAAATCACCGATGCAATTCAGTACCTCGTTGACGACGGCAAGCGCGTTGAGCCACATGTTGTTCAGGGCTGGTGGAAGGACACCGGCCGGCTCGAAGACATGCTCGAAGCGAACCGACTCGTGCTCGACACTGCTGAACGCCGGCTCGACGGCGAGCTGATCGACTCAACCTGCGAAGGGCGCGTGATCGTTGAAGCGGGAGCAGTGCTGGAACGCTCAACCGTTCGCGGGCCGGCCGTGATCGGCGCCGGCGCGCGGATCATCGACGCTTACATCGGCCCGTACTCAGCGATCGGCGAGCGCTGCGTTGTCGAGCGGGCCGAAGTTGAGAACTCAATCCTGCTCGAAGGCAGCTCGGTGACCGATCTAAATGCTCGCGTCGAATCCTCGCTGCTGGGCCGTGACGTGACGATCGCCCGCTCCGAGGGGCAGCCATCCGCGTACCGCTTCCTCGTAGGAGACCGATCCGACATCGGAGTTGTCTAGCAGTGGCAAAGCTGCTCGTCACCGGTGCCAAAGGGATGCTCGGCCAAGCGGTCGTCGCGGCCGCAGAAAAATCTTCTGACCAGACGCTCGCGCTTGGGCGTGGCGAGCTCGACATCACCGACGCCGCTGCGATAACCGCGGCGATCGACGAGTTTGAACCGGACGCACTGATCAACTGCGCAGC
>JBAXGJ010000112.1:0-4603 GCA_037139475.1 Actinomycetes bacterium | reverse complement strand
GCGGCGGCGATTACGTCCTGCACGGCGGCAGCGTCGCCGTCACGCAGCAGCGCGATTGGGTCGGGCTCTCCGTTGACGATCTCTTCGAAGAAGGCCTTGCGGTCTTGATAGGTCGGCAGCGTTCCCTTTGCCCAGCCGCGCGTTTCGTTGAGCATGATCGCGAGCTGCGCGTACTCCTCGCCGAAAAGCGCTGAGATCTCGCGCTTCATCCGCTTCGCCAGCGCCGGTGAGGCGCCAGCGGTCGAGATTGCGATTGCCAGCGGGCCAGTGCGGACGATGGCCGGCAGGATGAAGTTGCAGAGCGGCGGAACGTCAACGATGTTGACGAGCATCGCGCGCTTCTCAGCGTCCTCGTAAATCTGAATGTTCGTCTCGGTTGAGTCGGTGCAGGCGATCACCATGAAAACGGCCTCAAGGTCCTCGGGGCCGAGGTAGTCGCGCTGCTCCCAAGTGATTGAGCCTTCGGCTGCGAGCGCTTCAAGCTCTGGGCCAGCGTCGGGCGAGATCACGGTTACGTCACCGCCGCAGGCCAGCAGTCCTTCACTCTTCTCGAGCCCCATCGCGCCGCCGCCGATAACAACGCAGCGCCTCCCCTTCAGCTTCAGGCAGGCGATGTAGAACGGCGTTTCGAGCATGTCTTTAACGCAGGTCTGATCACAGATCCCTTTGTTGTATTGACAGACACACTCTTTTCCGGCGTAGGCAGCAGCAGGCATGGTCGCTCCAGCGTAGAGGTTCGTATCGTCTGTACGTATGGCAACCGCATCACAGCTCAGAGAGATTCCCTTCCGCCCGGCCGGCCCAGGCGAGGGCTACTTCGAAGACGATTCGTTGATCCGCCGCGTCAACCGCGAGCTGGTCGTCGCCTTCTCTGGCGCCCGCGCGCTGCTGATGCAGGCATCTCACCCGGTGATGTTCGAAGGTTTCTTTATCAAGACCGAAGCGAAAGAGGCTGCGCACGCAAGGCTGGCGCGGACGGCGACGATCATGAACACGATCTACTTTGGCCGCCGCGACGACGCCGACCAGATGACCGACCGCGTCCGCGAGGTGCACACGCAGATCAACGGCGTGCTCGAAGAGCCGGCGGGCAAGTACCCGGCTGGAACTCCCTACGCCGCCGATGACCCGCAGTTCCTGCTTTGGACGCTGGCCGCGTTGGTCGATTCAGCCGACCAGTTCTACCGCCTTTACGTCGAGGAGCTGACGCGTGACGAGCGCGACGCGCTCTGGGGCGACTACCGCCTCGTCGGCAAGCTCTTCGGCCTTCAAGAAGACGAGATGCCGGCCACGATTGAAGGATTCGATGCCTACATGACCGAGATGGTCGAAGGCGATCAGCTCTACGTCACCGAGAGCGCGCGCGATGAGAGCCTCGCAATCGTCCTAAACCCACCGGCGCCGGTCTACATGCGCGGCCTGGTTGAGGCCGTCAACTTCATCATCATCGGTTCGCTGCCCGCGAAGATCCGCCGCGGCTACGGGCTCTCCTGGGATCCGCTGCGCGAGACGATGCGTGTTGGCGGCGCCGCCTACACAAAGCGGGTTCTGTTGCCGCTGTTGCCGCAGATAATCCGCAACACGCCTGTCGCCGGCGGCAAGCTGCTTCCCGGCCCGCCGCGCCGGACCGCCGCCGCTTAGCCGAGCGCTGGAAGCGGCGCGCCGAGCAGCGCTGCGATCGCTCCAGCCGCCGCTGCCAACAGCAGCGTCGGCACGACGCCGAGCTTGGCGCCGAAGAGCAGCGCCGTCGCGCCCGCCGCGACAACCCATTGCCAAGTGAAGCTGAGGCCTGAGGCGAGTGGGATTAGAGCGCCGAAGATTGCGCCTACAGCGGCCGGGCCGGCGCCGTCGAGGAAGGCGCGCGCGTCAGTGTTGTTGCGCAAGCTGAGGAAGCGGCCGCCGCCGGCCATCACGAACAGGAACGAGGGGGCGAAGGCAACCAGCGAAGCCAGCAGCGCGCCGCCAAGCCCGGCCGCCGCGTAGCCGACAACTGCGACAGTCTGAACGACCGGTCCTGGTGTGATCTGCCCCAGAGCAACGGCGTTGAGGAACTGACCGTCGGTCATCCAGCCGTAAACGCGGACGGCGTCCTCTTGCATGATCGGCACGATCACGAAGCCGCCGCCGTAAGAGAGAGCGCCGACTTTGAGCGCTGTCCAGGCGAGCTGTATTTGAGTCGAAGCTGCCGTCACGGCAGCCAGCAGTAGCGCGAATAGGGCAGGCGCGCCAAACGACGAGAGCGGCGGCGCCTCGGCGCGGCGGATGATCAGCTCGATTAGGCCGCAGCCGATCAGCGCCAGCACGACGAATGGTCCGACGGCGATGACCGAGATCGCGCCGACCGCGATGTAGACGACGGCGCGCCAGCGTCGCAGCCCCTCATGCGGCGCGAGGCTGCTGCGGCTTAGATCCCAGCCGACGCGCAGCACGACGCCGATCACGGCCGCCCCGGCACCTGCGCCGACACCGCGCAGCCAGTCGGCCGGAGCGCTACTTAGCGAGATCGCCGCCAGCGCAATGATCATCACTAGCCCGGGGATGATGAAAAGTAGGCCGCCGACCAGCGCCGCCCACTGCCCGCCGGTGCGCAGCGCGCAGTAGATCGCCAGCTGCGTTGAGGCCGGCCCCGGCAGCAGGTTGCAGGCTGCGTTTGCGTGCTCAAACTCGTCCGGCTCAATCCATCGCTCGCGTTCGACGCAGAGCTCGCGCAACATTGCGACATGAGCTTGGGGCCCGCCGAAGCCGGTGAAGCCAAGCCGCGCCCACTCGCGCGCGACCGTTCCGATCGATGTTTGGTGCGCCATCTAAGGCGATGTTCGCACGGCGTTCACTCGTGCTCGTTTAGGATCGGTGAATGGATCAACTGGCCGACCACGCGACGCGCCTGCTGAGCCGCCTGATCGCGCACAACACGGTAAATCCGCCCGGCAACGAGCGCGCCTTGCAGGAAGAGCTCGCGGCCGATCTGAAGGATGCGGGCTTCGAAGTGACGCTCGTCGGCCGCACCGAGGAGCGGCCGAACCTCGTAGCGCGGCTGCGCGGCGCCGCCGACGGGCCAACGCTCTGCCTGCTCTCACACTGCGACACGGTGCTCGCCAACGCCGACGAGTGGACGCATGATCCGTGGTGCGGCGAAGTGATCGACGGCGAACTTTGGGGCCGCGGCGCGCTCGATATGAAGTCGCAGACAGCGGCCGAGGTCGCAGCAGGGATTGAGCTGGCAAATAGCGGCTGGCGCCCGGCCAACGGAGACCTCTTGATCGTCTGCCTCGTTGACGAGGAGACCGGTGGCGCCGACGGCGTCGCTTGGCTCTGCGAGAACCACCCCGACCTGGTCCGCTGCGACTACTCGCTGAACGAGGGCGCCGGAGCCTTTTTCGAACTTGGCGACGAACGGCTTTACGGCGTCTGCGTGGCAGAGAAGGGCGTCTGCCGCTTCACGATCACGACCGACGGCGTTGCCGGCCACGCCAGTAATCCGCGCTTCGGCGACAACGCGCTGCTGAAGCTGGCGCCGCTGATCACTGCGCTCGGTGAGTGGGATCCGGTCTACGACCTGACCGACGGCGCTAGCGCGCTGATGACCGACCTTGGCGCGCCGGTTGAAGGTGGCGACGTCGGCGCCGCGCTTGATCTCCTGCGCCAGCGAGAGCCGATGCTGGCTGCCTTCGTCGAGCCGATGCTCGGCCTGACTTTCGCGCCGACGATGATCTCGGCCTCGGAGAAGATCAACGTGCTGCCCTCGCAGGCCGTGCTGCGGGTCGATTGCCGCACGCCGCCCGGCCTTGGCGAGGAACTCGTCCGCAAGCGCGTTGCCGAAGTTCTCGGCAGCGAGGGTTACCGGCTGGAGTTCACCGAGCAGGCGATCGGTAACGGTTCGCCAGTCGAAAGCCCGCTGATGGATCTGCTCAGTGGCTGGATCGAGCGTGAGGACCCGGGCGCGCGCACAGTGCCGGTCGTACTGCCAGCTTTCACCGACTCACGGACGATTCGCGCGACCTTCCCGGACTCCGTCTCCTACGGCTTCTTCCCGATGCGCCACACCTCGCTGGCGCAGATGTGGCCACTGATCCACGCCCCCGATGAGAGGATCGACGTCCGCGATCTGGCCTTCGCTGCTCGCTGCTTCAGCGACGTTGCGCAGGAGCTACTCGGTTCAGCTTCGTAGACTGCGCAGAAGAATGTTTGATCGCATCGACCACGTTGGCATCGCCGTTGAGGCAATCGACCCGGCGCTAGAGCTCTACGAAGCAACGCTCGAGATGACGCTCGTGCACCGCGAAGTCGTTGAGGAGCAGGGCGTTGAGGCTGTATTGCTCGACCTTGGCGAGAACCACATTGAGCTGCTCCAGCCGCTCAGCCCCGACACTCCCGTCGGCCGCTTCCTTGAGCGCAGCGGCCCAGGAATGCATCACATCGCCTACCAGGTCAGCGACATTGAGAGCGAACTTGAGCGGCTCCGCGCCGCAGGAATCAAACTGATCGACGAGCAGCCACGGGTTGGTATCCGCGGCTCGCGAGTTGCTTTCGCCCACCCCAAATACACCGGAGGCGTTCTGACCGAGATCGTCCAGCCGGCGGAGGATCACTGATGGCCAAGGAA
>JBAXGJ010000111.1:0-4619 GCA_037139475.1 Actinomycetes bacterium | reverse complement strand
GTAGTACGGATAATCAGCACAGAGCAAGGCGCGTGGTGGCTGACCTTGTTTGGCACCGAGCCGAGCAGGAAGCGCTTGGCGCCGGTCATGCCCTTATTGCCAACGACGATTAGGTCGGCTGAGGTTTCCTCGGCGACGTCGAGAATTGCGTCGGCTGGGTCACCCTGCCGCGAGTGTGGGGAACACGCGACGTCGCGGGCCGCAGCCTGCGCGACTACCTCAGCGAGTGTTGCTTCGACATCCTCGCGCGCGTTGATCATCCATTGCACGTCTGAGGGCGCCTCTTTCGCTTCGGTCTTGAGCCGTGAGACGGGGACTGGGGCGTAGGCGCTGACTACTTCCAGCCGGGCGCCCGTCTCACTGGCGAGATCGATCGCTTGACGGACAGCCTCTCCTGCGGTCTCTGATCCATCTGTTCCAACGACAATCGATCCAAACATCGCTGCTCCATTCAGTTTGGTGCCTCCCAGCAGACTACCTGCTAGCTAGAGAAGCTTCACGATCGCGATCGCCATCCCAGCCAGAACGACGACAACAATCGCGACTTGAGTCCATATCCAGAACGGTGACATCGCTTAGCCGAAGAACACTTCGGCCGTACGGAAGAGCTCTGGATCGAGCAGCTTTGGCTCGGCGAGCGCCTCCGAGAGCGGGATCGTGATGATCTCGGTGCCGCGAAGCGCGACCATCATTCCTCGCTCACCGCGGTTGTAGGCATCAATCGCGCCGACGCCGTAGCGCGTCGCCAGAATCCGGTCATAGGCGGTTGGCGTGCCGCCGCGCTGAACGTGGCCGAGCACGACCATCCGTGTTTCGTAGCCGGTAACGCGCTCAATCTCGTGCTCAAGCCAGGCTCCGATGCCGCCGAGGCGGGGGTGGCCAAACTCGTCAACGTCATCCTCGCGCGCGCTCAGCGAGCCATCCTTCGGGACTGCGCCTTCGCTGGCGACGACGATCGAGAAGTTCTTCCCGCGCGAATGGCGGGCGCGGATCTGGTCGCAGAGCTCGTCAAGATCGAACGGGCGCTCGGGGACGAGGATCGCGTGGGCGCCGCCGGCGATCCCAGCCGAGCAAGCGATCCAGCCAGCGTGGCGGCCCATCACCTCGACGACGATTACGCGGTCGTGCGATTCGGCGGTCGTCTGCAGGCGGTCGATCGCATCGCTTGCCACCTGCACAGCGGTGTCAAAACCGAAGGTGTAATCGGTACCGGCGAGGTCGTTGTCGATCGTCTTCGGCACGCCAATCACCGGCACGTCGTCGGCTGCCAGCTTCGTTGCGACGCCAAGCGTGTCCTCGCCGCCGATTGCGATCAGGCCGTCAAGGCCAAGCTTCTTCATCCCCGCCGTGACTGCCTCAGTGCCACCGCCGCCATCGCGGTATGGGTTGGTTCGTGAGCTGCCGAGGATTGTGCCGCCGCGCGTCAGCAGGCCCGAGACTTCCGGCAGGCCAAGCTCCCTTCCCTCGCCAGCGACAATGCCAGCCCAACCGTGGCGCAGACCAACAAACTCGTCGCCGTATTCGCCGACTCCTTGGCGCACAACGCCACGGATAACAGCGTTCAGCCCAGGGCAGTCACCGCCGCCAGTTAGGAGTCCGATCCGCGCCATTACGCGGATCGTTTCACGAATCGACGCTGGCTGCAGTTGCCGTCGCGGCTGGAGGCTCAGAGTCCTGTTGATCGAGCCGGTAGCGCCACCATTCCTGTGCGCCAATCTGGATCGCTGCAGCTACTGGGATCGCCAGCAGCGCACCCACGACGCCAAATAACGTCGCGCCAAACAGAACCGAGACGATGACTACAAACGGCTCAAGTGCTACGGCGCGCTTGTGGATCTGTGGCTGAACGACGTAGTTCTCAAAGCTTTGGTACGCGCTGGCGTAGATGAACCAGATGATCGAAGCGGTTGGGAAGTCTGCAAAGAGCGTGACGATCAGGATGATCGCCCCTGCGATGAAGGCGCCGACCAGCGGAATCAGATCGAAGAGCGCGTAGAGCACGGCGAGCGCACCGGCAAATGGCACGCCGAGGATCGTCAGGATGATGAAGGCGCAGAGACCGGCAATCGTGGCTTGCACTGCTGCACCAGCAATGTAGTTGCCAACCGCGTTGGCTATCCGATCAAGCGCGACGCTGGCAGCTTTCGATTCACGCCCCGTGCGGAGGCTTAATAGGCCGTCGATCCATGACCTTCCGCGCGCGACCATGAAGATCGAAAGGATGTAGATCGTCAGTCCGGCGAAGAGCGAACTGACAAGTCCGCTGCCGAAGTCACGGATGATTGTCGCCGCCTCGCCGATTTTCGTAGGTGCGTCCTGGGCAACACGGTTTAGCTCGTTTGTGAGGCCAAAGTCATGGTTCAGTTTCGCCAGATCAGGGTTCTTTTGTACTTCGTTCTGGAGGTCGTCTGTGTAGCCCGGAAGGTCGTTGACGAAGTTGACGCCCTGATCAACGATCGGTGGAAGTACCGCGGCGCTGATGCCGATCGGGACCAGCAGGAGAGCTATGTAGACGATCGTGATCGCCAGCGCGCGTGGCATCACTCGGGCGAGCAGGTTTACCGGCCCGGCAAGGGCGACGGCAACGAAGGCGGCGATGATGATCCAGGTGATCGGCTGCCAGAGGACCCAGATCAGCGCGATCGTTCCGATCGCGACCAGCACCGTCAGCACGATCCGCAAGACGACTCTGGTCGAGAGCAGGTCGCTGGCTCGCTGCGAAACAGCAGTTGGGCGGCCGTCGCCAGCAGGCTGTGCAGGGATTGTGGTCACCGTCAGCTTCTTTTCGACGCTGGGGGCCCGCTCCCTGCTGCTGTGAGTCTGCGCGCGGGCTCAGCCGCGCTTGGGCGGGCGCGGAAAGAAGCCGCTTGTGCGCGCGACGTACTCGTCATAGCCAGCGCGGCGCTTGCCGATCGACTTCTCGAGCAGCCCGGCGCCGCTAACGCGGATCAGCAAGATCGACATGATGATCGGCCCGATTATCGTCCACCAAGCACCGGCCGCAAGCGCGATCAGGTAGAGCCCCCACCAGACGCTGAAGTCGCCGAAGTAGTTCGGGTGGCGCGTGTAGCGCCAGAGGCCGCGGTCCATCACCGTGCCCTTGTTCGCCGGGTCGGCGATGAAGCGCGTCAGCTGTAGGTCGCCGACCGTCTCAAAGAAGAGCCCGACGGCGAAGACGACGATGCCGGCAATCACGAGCCAGCTCCAGCCGCTCGCCGTATCGCCCTGCTGCCCAACCTGAACCGGCAACGAGACGAGCCACATCAAAATCCCTTGCGCCCAGAAGACGGCCCAAAGGCTGCGCAGCGGCCATGAGGCGCCAGCCTTCGCGCGCATCTCCTGGTAACGGAAGTCCTCGCCGTGGCCAAGGTTGCGCCGCGCCAAGTGAATTGTCAGCCGCAGCCCCCAGAGCGTCGTCAGGATTGCCAGCAGCCAGCGGCGGCCCGGCGCGCCATCGGCGAGCGCGAACGTGACCCAGCCGATCACGACGAAGCCGGAGCCCCAGAAGATGTCAACGATCGAGCTGTCCTTAACGGCGACGCTGACGGCCCAAAGCGCGGTCGTCAGCAGGAACACGACGCCAAGGTTTATCGCCAGCAGGTTGATCGTCGTCATCTACGTGAGGGTACGGGTCTAAGCCGCGTTTATCTTCGAGGCGACCCAGCGGTCGGCTTCAAGCCACAGCTCATCGAGCCACTCAACCTGATCGTCGCGGCTGGCGGGAATCTGATCGTGCGGCACGCGCGTGAAGCGCACATTAATTACGCGCCCAACCAGCGCGCCGCCCCAGATGTCGGAGATCAGCCGCAGCCCATCGAAGCCCTGGTGGATCATCAACACAACGTCTGTCTCTGGTGCCTCGTCGAGTACCGCCAGCAGGCCGCCGACCTTTGGCGGCAGCAGGTATTCGATTGGTTCCAAGCGAGCAGCCCGCTGCGGGTCACGCTCGGCGATCTTCTCGAGTGCGCGCTGGCGGCGCTCGGCGGTGAAGCGCGTCCCTTCTGGGTAGAGCAGAAGGCCGTCTTCGCTTCCCATGCCGCTGGCAAGCTGGCCGATGTTCTCCCGCTCAACCTCTTCGCCGGTATCGCGGCGGACGAAGTAGTTCGGTAGCCGCTGACCGGCAACGTCGAGGCAAGGTTCTGAGAGCAGCTCGCGCTTGATCACGTAGCGCAGGTGGATCCGCTCGCGCGCAGCGACCAGCGCTGACGGCAGGAAGTTGTCGACGATGCTGGCGTGGCGGATCAGCACGATCACCGGCCCTGGGCGCAGGTGCTCGGCTCCCTCGTCAACGATGCGCAGCCCGAACAGCAGCTTGACCGAGCCGAGCAACGACCGCACCCAAAGCTGCTGAAAGTGCCAGCTCGCGCCGACCATCATCTCTTCATTACGGCCGAAGCCGCTCACCAGCCAGAGCGCGAACAGCGCGATTAGGGCGGCGATGTCGGTCACGAGGTAGATCCAGAGGAAGACAACAAGCCGCAGCGCCATAAAAGGCTTGCGCTGAGTGATCGCGCGGAAGATGTCGACCAGCAGCGCGCCGACCAAAAGCAGCGGCAGCAGCGCCGTCACGACGATCAGGCCGAGGATGTACGGCGGGATCGTCTTCAGCCGCCGCGCAA
>JBAXGJ010000110.1:0-4625 GCA_037139475.1 Actinomycetes bacterium | reverse complement strand
GCGCCTACGGCACCGAGCCACGCTTCCTGCTGGCCAGCGCGACGATCGCCAACCCGGTCGAGCTGGCTGAACGGTTGACGGGCCTCACGCCAGTTGCGCTGGTCGATGACGACGGCGCGCCGGGCGCGCAGCGGCAGATCGCGATCTGGAACCCGCCGATCGAGGATGAGGTGCTGCAGACGCGGCGCAGCCCTTTAAGCGAAGCGGCGGCGATGGTTGCTGGCCTCGTCCGCGCCGACGCTCGAACGATCTGCTTCATCAAGTCGCGCAAGGGCGCTGAGCTGGTCGCGAAGATGGCGGCCGATGAGCTGCGCCGCCGAGGAGATGCGGCGATGGCCGATCGCGTCGCCGCCTACCGCGCCGGTTACACGCCGCAGCAGCGCCGGGAGCTGGAGCAGAAGCTGGTTAGCGGTGAGCTGCTGGCGGTCGTCACGACCGACGCGCTGGAGCTAGGGATCGACATCGGCCAGCTCGACGCTGCGCTCTGCATAACCTTCCCCGGCACGGTCGCCTCGCTGCGCCAGATGTGGGGCCGCGCCGGCCGCCGTGGACGTGGCCTAGCGGTCTACGTAGCCGGCGACGACGCGCTCGACCAGTTCTTCTGCCGCCACCCAGACGAATTCTTGGACCGGCCGGTCGAAGCGGCGATTCTCGAATACGAGAACGAGCAGATCCACTTAAGCCACCTGACCTGCGCCGCGCACGAAGGGCCGATCAACCCTGACGATGATGCTGAGATCCTCGGCCCGCGCGTGAGGGCCCACTGCGACGCGCTCGTCGCTAACGGCGTGATGATCGAACGGCGTGGCAGCTTCACGCTGCGCGCTCCGGAGGACTTCCCCGCCGCTCGAGTTTCGCTCCGCTCGGCCTCACCAGATTCGATCAGCGTGATCGACGTCAAACAAGGCGAACTGATCGGCACGGTCGAAGCGGCGCGCGCCTGCTCAACGATTCACGATGGCGCGATCTACCTTCACATGGGTCGCTCCTATTCGGTCAGCGCGCTCGACCTAGAGCGGCGAGAGGCGCTCGTCGAACCGTTCAGCGGCGACTGGTTTACGCAGCCGAAGAAGGAGACCGAAACGGTGATCGAGACGCTACTTGACCGCCGCGAAACGCTTGGCGTGCAGCTCAGCTTCGGCCGCGTAGTAGTCAGTGACCAGGTGCTCGCCTACCAGCGCAAGCGGCTGCCGAGCAACGAGGTGATCGACCTCAACTCGCTGACGCTGCCAAAGACGCAATTCTCAACTCAGGCGCTCTGGTTTGAAACCGGCTCGCTCAGCGAACAGTTGCCGCTCGACGTTCTGCTCGGCGCACTGCACGCCACCGAGCACGCACAGATAGCCGTGCTGCCGCTACTGGCGATGTGTGACCGCTGGGACATCGGCGGCCTGTCGACCAACGCCCACGTGCAGACAGGTGGGCCGACGATCTTCATCTACGACGGCCACCCCGGCGGCGTTGGGATCACGCGGCAGGGGTTCCTCAACTTCGAGCAGCTTGTCGGCGACGCCCAGCGACTGATCGCCGAGTGCCCCTGCAGCGAGGGCTGCCCATCCTGCGTGCAGTCGCCAAAGTGCGGCAACCTCAACGAGCCGCTGCATAAGGCCGGGGCGCTCGAGCTGCTTGAGCTAATGCTCGCGGCAGGCAATTAGCCCGCCGAATCGAACTCTGCAAGCGAGCGTTCAGTTTTCCGGCGAGCGCGTCGAAAGGGATCCTTCACGCGTTATTACAGCCATGAACCGACTTCTTCTCCCACCCCTGCTGGCCTCGGCGGCGCTGCTCGCCTGCGCCAGCCCAACCTTCGCCGCTACCGGCGGCGTCGACCCCGACCAGCCAACTTCATCGGGTGAACAGAGCGGCGGCGCCGGTTATGGAGCCCCCCTCGTGACTCTCCCCGGCAAACCTCGCCTAAGCGCCCAGAAGCTCTCAAGCAGCACTATCAAGGAAGGCTCGCGCGCCTCGGTAGTCGTGCGGATCAACCGCTCGAAGGGAACCAGCGCGCAGGTCAAGATTGCAATCGCGCGTAAGGGCGCCAAGACGATCAACTTCTCCGCCGGGCGTGTCACTACCAACCGCTCGCAGGCGATCCAGCTGCCGGCGCTTGCGGCTGGCAGCTACCGCGTGACGGTCAGTGTTTTCGGGTCGAACGCGCAGGAGACCGTTCGCGGCGGCGGGATGGCGCTGACGGTCAAGCCGAAGAGCGTCGCCAAGCCAACGCCGAAGCCGACTACTCCGGCCGCACCGTCACCAACATCGGGGGTCTTCCCGGTAAGAGGTGCTTATAGCTTCGGTAGCGATGGCGCCCGCTTTGGCGCTGGCAGGACCGGACACATCCACGAGGGGCAAGATGTAGTCGGCAATTCCGGCCTACCGGTCGTCGCGCCGCTGGCCGGCGAGGTTCGATTCGTCGACTACCAGGCCGCGGGCGCCGGGCGCTACATCATTCTGCGCGCCAACAACGGTTGGGACATGATGTTCGCTCATTGCCAGTATGCCTCGGCAGCGGTCAAGCCAGGTGAGCGCGTCAACGCCGGTGACCGCCTCTGCCTACTCGGCTCAACCGGCGACTCAACAGGGCCGCACCTCCACTTTGAGATCTGGCCTGACGGCTGGCGCGACAGCCCCGGGACGAAGCCGATCGACCCGCTGCCGCAGCTGAAGAAGTGGGCTGCCAAGTAACTCAGCGCGGCGCCGTGGCATGCTTCACCGATGCTTGAACGAAAGGGATCGTGATCGTGCCTGGCGCCAGTTCGCCGGCGACGCTGCTGGCACCGTCGCAGCTGGCGATGCGCTTCGACCGGCAGGAGCTCGCCGGCGCTGTCGCTGACGTCGGCGTGCTGGTGCCGATCGCCGCGGCGCTAATCATTAAGAACGGGCTTACGGCGACCGCCGTGCTGCTGCCAGCAGGGATCCTCTACCTCATTGTCGCCTTCATCTTCCGCTTGCCGATCCCAGTCCAGCCGCTCAAGGCCTTCGGCGCAATCGCGATCGCGAACGGCCTCGGCGCCAACGAGATCGCTGCTGGCTCGATCCTGATGGGCGCGATCTTCTTCACGCTCGGTGGCGCCGGACTGATCGACTGGGCCGGGCGAGCCTTCCCTAAGCCGCTGATCCGCGGCGTGCAGCTGACCGTCGGGCTGCTCTTCCTCAAGATCGCCTGGGGCCTCGTCTGGACGGCCCCTAAGTCGTTCAGCGACGCGACCGCCGACCCGTGGCTGCTGCTGGCACTGGCACTGGTTGTGCTGGCCGCAGCAATGGCGCTGCGCAAGCACCTGATCGCACTGCTGCTCGTAGTGCTCGGCTTAGGAATCGCGCTCGTTCGCTCCGGCGCCGAGATCAAGCTCGGGCCTTCGGGGCTGCCGCTGCCGCATCTCAGTGGCGCGGCCTTTGCCAGCGCCTTCGTAGTGCTCGTCATCCCCCAGCTGCCGCTGACCTTCGCCAACTCCTGCCTTGCGACCGCCGACGCGGCCAAGGCCTACTTCGGACCCGCAGCGCAGCGCGTCAAGCCCGGGCGCCTGGCGATGACGCTCGGCGCCGTGAACCTCTTCGCCGGGGGGATTGCCGGGATGCCGGTATGCCACGGCGCCGGCGGACTCACTGCGCACCGCGAGTTCGGCGCCCGCAGCGGAGGCGCGCCGCTGATGATGGGCGGCGCGCTGGTGGTGCTAGCAGTCGTCTTCGGTGCTGGGATGGCGGTACTCCTAAGCGCCTTCCCGCTTCCGATCCTCGCCGGCATGCTGGCCGCCGCCGGGCTGCTGCACATCGGCCTGCTCAGGGACCTCCAAGGCGGTTGGGCGTGGACGCTGGCGCTTCTGGTCGGGCTGATCGGCTTCTTCCTCAACCTTGCGATCGGGCTGGCGATCGGGCTGGCGCTCTGGTGGGTGCCGATCGGCGTTGCCCGCCTGCGTGCACGCAGCTCCTAACCGAGCGCAAACGCATTACCGTTGACGCCGATGCCGCGGATTCCTTTCCCAGACCCTGAAGCGCTCTCGCCCGAAACGCGGCGCACTTTGGAGGCGCTCCCCGACCTAGGCATCTTCCGCCTACTCTCGCTCGCCGACGATGCGTTCCCAAAGTTCATCGCCCTAACCGGTGGGCTGTGGACCGACGCCGAGCTCTCGCCGCGACGGCGGGAGCTAGTGATCCTGCTCGTCGCAAGGCTGCTGGACTGCGAATACGAATGGTTTCAGCACGAAGAGGTCGCAAAGATCTGTCAGATCAGCGACGAAGAGATCGCCGCGATTTACGCTCTCGAGCTGTCCAGCTTCAGCGAGAGTGAGCAGGCGATTCTCGAGCTGGCGCAGGTCACGCTAGAGCGCGGCCGCCCCTCGGACCAGCAGCTCGCGGCCGCGCGCGCGGCGCTCAGCGACCGCGAAGTGATCGAGCTGCAGCTTGTCGTCGCGATCTACTCGGGCCTCGCTGCCGTGATGACGGGACTCGACCTTGAGCTCGACGAGCGCAGTGGAGCGCATGACCTAACGCGCGATTCGCGCGGCCCACGACTCGGCGGCTAGTTGCAAGAGGCCGGTCCCGGTGACGCTTCGGCGCAGCCCGCGATACCCTGCCCTCCGCGGCGAGATAGCTCAGCTGGTAGAGCACACGACTGAAAATCGTGGTGTCCC
>JBAXGJ010000109.1:0-4687 GCA_037139475.1 Actinomycetes bacterium | reverse complement strand
GAGCACACGACTGAAAATCGTGGTGTCCCGGGTTCGAGTCCCGGTCTCGCCATCATCGCCGGTGGCGACTGGCCCCGAAGAGGCGCCTAGCGGTCCATCCACTTGCCGCGATCAAGCGCGCGCAGCGCATACGGCACCAGCGTGCTGTTGAAGAGCGGCGTTATGTGACTCCTGTCTGAGATCACAAGCACGCCCCCGATCACGGGGTAGCAGAGAGTCTTGTCGCAGTAAAAGTCGGTTAAGTCGATCACGCCGATGTTCGGCTTATGCAGCCGCAGCGCAGCGGTCGCGGCCGTATCTGGGAATGTCGTGAGCACATCCTCGCGCGATAGAGCGCAGGCTGGCCCGGCGGGCTGCTTCGCGTTAATCGCACGCTCGACGCAGTCGAGCGTGCTTATTAGTGCCTTCGGGTTGTCAAGAAGCACAATGATGTGCTTGATCGTCGGCGGCAAGCGACGCCACTGCTCCTGAAAACCGGCAACGTCAGTCTCGAACTGGGCCTTCGTCGTGAAGCGATGTGAGAGCTGTGCGACGAAGAGGGTGTCAACCTTCGGCATGCTGGCGAGCCACCCCGGAATGTCTTTTCTCCACTTAGCGCACTCGACTGGGTCGACCACCTTCTTTAGATACGTCACTGCACTGAACGGGCAACCGAGCAAGCTGGTCCCGACGACGCTCCACTTGCGCTGCTTGGCGATGATCGTCATCCCCGCGCGCCAGCGCCCTGCGTGGCTGTCGCCGATAATCGCCACGGACCGCTTCGCCTGGTCCGGCGGCACGCCGAATGTGCAGCTCCTGATCACGCCCACGCGCCGCCTACCGCCGGCCGGGCAGCTGGTCGAGTCCAACGGGCCGGCGAAGTCGGCGTTCAGCGCGCCGACGTAGTCGCGCCTCAGTTCAAGCGGTGTCGGCGAGACGGCCAAGCGTAGCTTTGGGTTGATACACGGCTGGTGCTCGGGATCACGGGCAGCGGCGCCGAGGCAGCGCTCATGGCTGCCAAATAGCTTCGCAGTCGCAAGCGTGTCAGCATCCTGGCGCGCCGAGAGGACGGCCAGTGCGCCAAACGTTGCCAGCAGTACGGTGCCGGTCCCCAGCAGCACAAACACGAAGCTGCGCCGCGGTTTGTGGCTTGCGAGAAACGGGCCTGAGCGGAGAGGATCTTCAACAAACCGTTTCGAGAGCGCCGCCAGCAGCAGCGTCAGCGCGAGCAGCCCGATCTTAATCGGCGTCGTTAGGCCGCTGAGTACCAGGAAGGGCGTCAGAATCAGCAGCGGCCAGTGCCAGAGATAGACGGAGTACGAGACGTTGCCGAGCCACTGCGTGCCGCGCAGCTTCATCCAGTGCCAAGGCGACCAGCGCAGCTCTGGGCTACCGGCCCAGATCACTGCGAGCGTCCCAGCAATCGGCAGGATTGCGGCGGCGCCAGGGAAGGGTGTGTCAGGCGAATAAGCGAACGCGGCAACGAGAATCATCGCCACGCCGATCCATGACACGGCAGCGCGGATAGCTGGCCGCGCAGCGCTGGCGGCGAAGATCGCCAGCAGGCCGCCGGCGCCGAACTCCCAAACCCGCGTTGGCGTTACGAAGAAAGCGGCGGCTGGGTCGTTGGCGGTGTGCCAGATCGAGTAGGTGAGACTCGCCGCAGTAAGCAAGGCCAGCATCGTCGTGATCGCGCGGCGCCGGACCGCTGCCGAACCATTGCGCACAAACAGCATCGCGATCAGGATCAGTACCGGCCAGACGATGTAGAACTGCTCCTCAACCGACAGCGACCAGTAGTGCTGCACAGGAGACGGCCGATTCTCGGCGCCGAGATAATCAACAGCCTCACGCGCCAAATTCCAGTTCTCAACGTAAAGCGTGCTCGCTTGAATCTCGCGGAAGAATTGATCCCAAAGATTGAGCGGGACGATTAGGTAGGTCGCGACTGCACAGAAGAGCAGCACCAGCAGGGCTGCCGGGAGGATTCGCCTCGCTCGGCGCGCCCAGAAACCCGGCAGTGAAACTCGTCCACTGCTGTCAACCTCGCGCACGAGGTGGCCGGTGATCAAAAACCCGGAGATCGCGAAGAACACGTCAACGCCGATGTAGCCGCCGCTGATTAGGTGAGGCCAGTAATGGAAGATCACGACCGTCACGACCGCGATCGCACGCAGAGCCTGGATCTCGGGCCGCAGCACTCGCTTCTCGCTCGTTTCGCGGACTCCGTCGGTGCTTGTCGATTCGCCGGTCATCACAGTTTCGCTTAGCGCTTCAACCAGCCGCCGCGATCGAGCGCCCTGAGCAGGTAGGGCACCAGCGTCGTATTGAATAGCGGCGTCAAGTGACTCTTGTCTGAAGTTACGAGCACGCCTCCGATAACCGGGTAGCAGAGCTTCTTGTCGCAGTATAAATCAGTTAGATCGATCACTCCCACGTTTGCCTTGTTGAGTCTGCGAGCGGCCTCTGGCGCAGCATCTGTGAAGCGCTCGACGACGAGTTCGCGGCGGATCGCGCAGGCCGTCCCCGCCGGCTGGTGATCGCCAATAGCTCGTTCAATGCAGTCGAGCGTGTCCTTGCGAGCCTTCGGATTGTCGCGAATGATGATGATCGTCTTGACCGACGGTGGAAGCGTCCGCCAAGCATCTTGATAGCCCTTGATCGCTCGCTCAACGTTTTTTGGCCGGATCAACTGTGTGGCTTGGACGAAGAAGACGGTGTCAACCTCAGGATGGCGGGCCAACCATCCTGGCAGCTGACGATTGCGTTCCTGGCAGCTACGTAGCGCCTCTCCTGTCGAAGAAGGCGGCGGCACGAGGCTGAATGGGCAGCCGGTTTGGCCGATCGATGTCACATTCCAGCCACGCTCCAGCGCAGCGACGTAGAAGCCTGTTCGCCACTTGAACGAATGGCTGTCACCGACCAGTGCAACGTGCTCTTTGGCGCGGTCCGCCGGCGCGCCAAAGCTGCAGATCGCAAGGGCACCGTCGAAGGAGATGCGGTCGGGATTGCAAATCCCTCGCTCGGTCTTCAGACCGAGGGCCGCGGCTGCCGGCGTCGGAGTCACGAGCAGGCGCAACTTCGGGTTGTTGCATGGCTGGTGCTCCGGGTCGCGCGCGGCGGCGCCAAGGCAGCTTGTATGTGCCGCCAAGAGCTGCTTCCCAAGCTGAGTGTCTTTGTCCTGATTGTTAGTGAGGACCGCTAGCGCAATCACCGTCGCGAGCAGCACCGTTGCTGTGCCAGCGAGCGCAAAGGCGAAGCTGCGCCGTGGCCTGCGGCCCGCGAGCAATGGACCGGATCTCAGAGGATCCTCGACGTAACGCTTCGACAGCGCTGCGAGCACCAATGTAAGCGCTACGAGCGCAATCTTGATTGGCGTACTTAGATCCTCGAGTAGTAGGAAGGGGGCAAGAATCAGCAGCGGCCAATGCCATAGGTAGACGGAGTACGAAACGTCGCCGAGCCACTGCGCCGGGCGCAAGCTCATCCAACCGGTCGGCGCCCAACGCAGAGCGGGGCTCCCAGCCCAGATCACGGCCAGCGTGCCGGCGATCGGGAGAATTGCCGCCACACCAGGGAACCGCGTCTGAGGCGTATAGGCGAACGCCGCAACGAGAATCATCGCGACTCCAAGCCATGAAACCACGGCGCGCAGCTGCGGCCGCGCCGAGCTGGTCGCGAGCATCGCCAGCAGGCCGCCGGCGCCAAACTCCCAAACACGAGTTGGCGTCACAAAGAAGGCCGCCGCTGGGTCATTGGCCGTGTCCCAGATTGAGTAAGCCAAACTGAGCCCTGTGAGCAGGGCCAGCATCACGATGATCGAGCGGCGGCGCAGCAGCGCTGAGCCCTTGCGAACGATCGTCATCGCGATCAGGATCAGTACCGGCCAGACGATGTAGAACTGCTCCTCAACCGACAGCGACCAGTAATGCTGAACCGGAGACGGGCGGTTATCAGCGCCGAGGTAGTCAACGGCTTGATGCGCGAGGTACCAATTCTCGACGTAGAGCGTGCTGGCTTGAATCTCAGTGAAGAACTGATCCCAGAGGTTGAGCGGCACGATCAGGAAGGTCGCGACGGCGCAGAAGAGCAGCACCAGCAGCGCCGCCGGCAGGATTCGCCGTGCCCTCCGCGCCCAGAAACCGGCGAGCGAAACGTGGCCGCTGCGGTCGACCTCGCGGACCAGGTGGCCGGTGATCAGGAAGCCGGAGATCGCAAAGAAGACGTCAACACCGATATATCCGCCGCTGATCAGATCAGGCCAATAGTGGAAGACGACGACGGTCGCAACGGCGATCGCACGCAAAGCCTGAATCTCCGGGCGCAGCAACCGCTTCTTTGGCTGCGTAGCGCCCTCAGGGCGTTCAGATTCTTCGGTCACAGGCTGAGAGATCATGCCTAGCTTGTCAGCGCTGCAGGCAAGGCCAAGAGTTAGAAGTATACCTGCGGCTAGGCAGCCTCTTGGGGCGCGATTGCCCGCGCTAGTCAGCGAATCGCAGCTCTGGGGCTAAGCGATTAGCGGCCGATGTTGACGAGCGGAGCGAAGCCGGCGAAGTAGGCCGTCACGTCGTTCGTCAGCGGCCTCGTCTTCAGGCTGCAGTCAACTGTGCCAAAGGCATTGAAGTCGTAGAAAGTGGTTGAGGTCTGCTTAAGCAGAACCGTGCCGCGCACCTTGCCGGTGCTGCATGACGGAATGTTGAGGTTCCAG
>JBAXGJ010000108.1:0-4730 GCA_037139475.1 Actinomycetes bacterium | reverse complement strand
GATCGACGCGATCGGTCTGATTGAACAGCAGCGCAGCGGCGGCCCGCGCACGCACCTTGTCTTGATGGGCATGGGCCGACCGACGAGCGAAGAGCTTGACGCGATGCGCGCCGGCCAACGGATGCTCGGCCACTTGACGCGCAGCGGCCTCGAAGGCGAGGTCGTCCACGTCAATCGCGGCTGGGTTGACTATGACGAGCGCGGTGGTTGGCTGCTGGAAGCCGACCTTGGCGTCAGCACCCACCACGACCACCTTGAGAGCCGCCTCGCCTTCCGCACGCGCATGCTGGACTACATCTGGGCATCACTGCCGATCGTGGCGACAACCGGCGACACGCTCTCGGCGCTGGTCGAGCGCGAAGGGCTCGGACTGACCGTCGCACCTGCGGACGCGGCCGGCCTCGCAGAGGCGATCAGTGCGCTGCTCGACGACCCAGCCCGGCTGGCGTCGGCGAAGCTCTCTCTGGAGCGGCTCGCTCCGCGAATGACCTGGGAGCAGTCGGCCGCTTCGCTGAGTGCGATCTGCGGCGACGAGGTCGCGACCGGGTCGCCCGACCGTTCGGCGCTGCGGCGCGTCACTCTCGCTCAATATCCACCTCTGCTCGCCGAGACCCATGCCACGCACGGCCTGCGTGGGGCCGCCTCTCGCGCGCTGCGGAACCTACGCCGGACACTGACGCCGGGCAGCTAGGTGGACGTCACTGCCCGTCCGGGCCTAATCACGCGCTCGGCCGCAAAGATCGGCCTTGATCCTTTTGAGCTTTTCTGTCTGTTGGCGCTGACCGCGCTCGCACTTGCGCCGCTGATTGCGCTCGCCAGCAAGGGCCGCGACCTCTCTGGAGCAGATGGACTCTTTGCAACCGACCAGATGCAGTACCTCTGGTGGATTCGTGACGCCGGCAACCACGTCCTGATCGGCAACCCGTGGGACCTCGCCCCCGGTGAGCGGCGCTTCCTCCACCCCGGCTTTTTAATTAGTGGGCTTATCCACCGCTACGTCGGGATCTCAGTCGGCCTCAGCTACCTGCTCTGGAAGCCGGTCGCGATCGGCGTCACTTTTGTTGGGTGCCTGCTTTACGTCCGCCGCCTCGTCGTCGGCAAGGGCGCCCAGCACACCGCTCTAGCACTGGCTCTTTTCACCGTGATGCCTGTAGTTGCGATCGTTGCGTGGACCGGATGGGGCGGTAAGCCGCGTACTTACACCTTCGGTTTTATTACCGGCGAGATCTGGTCGGCCCACTACCTATGGGGCTACCTCTTCACGGCGATCGCCGTATTCATGATCCCAATCGTCCTGCTGGCGCTTGAGCGCTGGCGCGAGAACCGCCGCACGGCGATTCTGGTTTGGTCGGCGCTCGGTGTGCTGATCATCACCTGGCTGCAGCCCTGGCAGGGTGCCGAGATCGCCGGCATCGTGTTCGCTGTTGAGTTGCTGCGCGCGCTTCCCCGTCTTGGCGGACGCCGCCCTTCGTGGCTGATGCTTACCGCAGTTGGAACAGCAGCACTCCTTCCGGCGATTTACTACTCGTGGCTCTCCCGCGCCGACCCGGGCTGGAAGCTGGCCGGCGAAGTGAACCGCGCCGGCGCGCAGACGCTCTGGGCCTGGCCCTGGTGGGCAGTAATCGCGACGCTAATTCCGCTGGCCCTGCCCGCGGTGTTCGCCTACCGGCTCAAGGCTGCTAGCTGGCAGGACGTTGCGCTGCGCGTTTGGCCTCTGGCGATCATCGCCGTATACCTCGCACCGACCGGAACGTTCCCCTACCACAGCTGGCAGGGGCTGATGTTGCCTTTGGCGATCCTCGCCGTGATCGGCGTTCAGAGCCTGCCGATCAAGACGCCAACCTGGGCCGTTGTGATCTTCGTTGGGGTGTTGACGATCCCCGGCACGGCGCACAAGATCGAAGTCTTCTTCAACAGTGTCCACTCGGCAGCCGACCCGTATTGGGTCTTCCCCGGAGAAATTGACGCGCTTAATGCGCTGGAGGAGGATCCACGCCCGGGCGGCGTGCTGGCCCCCAGCTACTCAGCGCTGATGATCCCCGCCCGCACGGGCCGAGAGACCTATGTCGGCCCATTTTCATGGACGCCCAACTGGTCGTACCGAGCGACGACAGCCAATGACCTCTTCGAGGGCCGTCTCACCGGCGAACCTGCACGCAAGTTCGTAATCGAATCGCGCGCTCGATGGCTGCTCGCAGATTGCCGCCTCAAAGACGTAAGTTCGCTCGATAGGACACTGGCACCGCTACTCGCCCGGCCGCCGGAACGCTTCGGCTGCGCAACGCTCTACGAGCTGCGCTACCGACCCGATATGGCGGCCGCTGCGGGCCTCCCAGACCAGTAGATCTTCTCGTGGGTGACAGCAGCGTCACATACGATGGACTCATGGCCATCGAAGTCGCGCAGAGCCCGGCGCGTCCGCTTGGGCCCAAAACTCTTCGATTGGCGCCGGTTTGGTTCGTGCCGCTGCTGCTCTTCGCTGGCGGGCTCTTCCTGTCGGGCTTGACGATCCTCAACGGTATCCAACCGAACGACGAGGGATTGATGCTCCAAGCGGCTGCCCGGATAGCCGACGGGCAAGTTCCGTACGGCGACTGCTGGTGGTACTACCCGCCGGGCCAGCCGTATCTGCTCGGCGGGCTCTCAGCATTGCTCGGGCCGTCGCTGCTCTGGTGGCGGATAGTTCGCCTACTGGCCGACGCGGCAGTAGCACTGCTCGCGTGGCGACTCGCGAGACGGCGCGCAGGGCCGTATCTATCACTCGTTGTCTGGCTGATCAGCATCTGCGCGATGGCCTTCCCGAGCGGCCCGCACCCCTCGCCACTAGCGCTCGTTTTCGCACTTGGCGCGCTGCTTGTATTTGAACGTAGGCCGCTCTGGGCCGGCGCTCTCATCGGACTCTGCCTTGCCTGGCGGATCGAGTTTGCCGCCTACCTCGGTGTCGGCATCGTTCTGGCCCTAGCGATCAGCACGATCCCGCAATCTGAGCGGGCTCGGCAGATCGGTCGCGTAGTCATCGGCGCTGTCGTCGTTGCCGTGATCGCTTATCTACCGGTCGTTTTGTCGGCCGGAGTCGCCCAATCGTGGGATCTGCTGATCCGATATCCGATTGAGGACTTCTCGGCCTACCAAGCGCTCCCGTTCCCAAGGCTCTACAACGGTGCGCTGGCCAGCCTCGACGATTGGGCCGGGGCGCTGCTGCCGTTCTATCTGCCCCTGGCGCTGCTTATCGCGCTGCTGAGCGGATTGGTGACGATTGCGCTCTGTTTCCTTCGCCAGCGTGATTGGCCGCTGATCGCCGCAGGCGTATTCGCGATCGGCATGGCTCACTACATGCTCGTCCGCCCTGACTACTTCCACACCGCGCCACTCGCTGTCACAGCGTCGATCCTTGCAGCCTGGGCGATCGCCGCGGCGAGCGCGAGCCAATCCAATCGAAGTTCCGCTTCAGCGCGAAGCGCGGCGGCAACGCTCTTCGCCGCCGTTGCGGTTGTTTCGCTCGCGTATCTCACAGTGCAAGGGGTCGCGCGACGTTGGCTCCAAGTAAGCGAACCGGTAGTTGCGCTGACAACGCCAGTGGCTAAGCCGGTGCGGGCCGAGGCGGCCGTAGCAGTGCCTCTCGACGAGGCCGTCAGCTACGTGCGAGCGAATAGCTCGCCGAGTCAACCAATCTACGTCGTCGGCCGCCGCGCCGACATCACGACAGCTGGAGCACCGCTGATCTACGTGCTCGCCCAACGCACTAACCCGACCCGCTACGACATTGCCGCGCCGGGAGTACTGACCAGCGCGCCTGTTCAAGAAGAGATTGTCGCCGACCTCGTGCGGACGAATCCGAAGCTAATCGTGCGCTGGGACTCACCGACGACAGATGCACCAGAGCCGAACCGCTCTGGCCGCTCTTCGGGCGTTCGCATACTCGACCGCTACGTCGCCGGCAACTACCACCAAAGCGTCCGCTACGGCGACTGGGTCGTGCTTTCGGCCGACAGCGCCAGCTGAGCTTCAAGCTCTTGACGCCAGTGGCGCAGGCCGCTTGGCGTCGGCCTAATCCGCAGCGCGCAAGCAAGGTAGCCAGCCCAAGCCGCAGCGGCGACGGCAGCGATCGGGACTAGCGCCCAGCCGGTCGGAATTGCGCTTGCAGCAAGCGCCGCTAGCCCGCCGCCGATCAAAGCGAAAACGATTCCCCAGAGCACGGCCGCGGCAAGAGCCGCGCCGGGAACACGGGCGGCTTCCGGCGCGTAGCGACGGAAGCGTGCCGCGAACCACATTCCCGCGATTAGGTACGCGATCAAGGTTCCAGCGACAACGCCGCTAGCGCCGAAGATGATCGCCAGAGGCACTGTGAAGGCTAGGTTGAGCGCGATCAGCAGAGTCGCTAGCCGCGCCTCGAGGCTGGCACTGCCACAGCCCCTCAGGTAGGAGATCCTCACGCCGAAGAGCAGGTTCGAACCGTAGGCGGCGACCAACACCGCTGCGAAAGCGCCGGCCAGTGCAAATCCGGAACCGAGCCAGCCACTAATTAGCGAAGGCGCAGCAGCAATTCCGATCAGCGTCGCGCCGATCGCGGCCGTGATCCAGAGACGGTCAACTTTGCTGAAGAGGCGAGAAAGTGCAGCTTCATCGGCTGGCCCTTGAAGCGATGCAAACCGGTTGAAGATCGGTACCAGCGGAGCGGCAGCGACGAGCCGCCCCGACTCTGCGAGCTGCGAGGCGATCCCGACCTCACC
>JBAXGJ010000107.1:0-4757 GCA_037139475.1 Actinomycetes bacterium | reverse complement strand
ATCATTCCCGTCGCAGCGGCGCTGGAGGGCGGCGGCAACGGAATGGTCTGGTGGCAGTTCATGCTCGAGGACATGGCGATCGGTTTCGCTGCCGGGATCGCGATCGGTTACCTCGCCTCGGTAGTAATTCCCCGCTCCGGTGAGGGCTCCGGCATCCCCGACCACCACAAGGTGCTCTACGCGCTCGGCGTTGCGCTTCTGACCTACGGCATCCTCTCGTTCGCCGGCCACGGCAACGCCTTCATCGCCGTCTACGTCTGCGCGATCACGCTCGGCGTACGCCGCGCCGACATCCGCGACTACTTCAATAGCGGCGCCGAGGAGATCGTCGAGCTGGTCAAGCTCGGCATCTTCGTCGTCTTCGGCTCGATCTTGACCGTCCAGGCGCTCTTCTCAGATGGCTGGGCTGCGGTCGCGGTCGTCGTCGTCACCTTGACCGTCGCCCGGACGGCTGGCGTCTGGCTCTCGCTAATCGGCAATCGCGAGAAGCTGAGCACGCAGACGAAGGCCTTTATGAGCTGGTTTGGCCCGAAGGGCGTCGCGACGATGACCTACTCGCTCTTCCTGCTTGCGCTTGGCGTCCCCGGCGCGACCGAAGTGACCAACCTCGCCGCGCTTTGCGTCGTCACCTCGATCATCGCCCACGGTCTGACCGACACGCCGGGCGCAAATTGGATCGGCCGCGTTGCCGCAGCGGCGCGCGAGAAGGCACAGCGCGACGGCCAGCCGGTTCCTCCCGACGCGATCGTCTGAGGCCCGCGGCCTTATGCGCTGTGAAGCGCGGCCTGCTCGGCCGCTGTTGGGAAGGCCCAGACGGCCTTGGTGCTGCGTTCCTGGCGGAATTCGAAGCGCATCTGGCTCGGTGGCCGCAGCCCTTCGGGGTGATCGGGGCGGAAGCTTACGCAGGGCTCGTCGAGCTCCAGCGCGCAGAGCATGCGAGCGCGGAAGAAGCAGTCGTCGCATGAGACCTTCGCTACTTTGCGCACTCGCGCCATTCGCTCCCCCTCGCTCTCGTTCTCGTTTGTTCAGCCGCGCCCCAACCAATCAAAAGGCGCGCAACTCTGCAACGGCGTGTTCCGCTCCTGCCGCACTTTTTTAACTTGGGCGTGACAAAGAAGACCGCACCTTCGGTGAATCGAGCGGCCGAAGCTGCGAGGCTTGGGAGCGTGAGCAGCCCCGACTCAACCCGCCCGCCAGCCGTGCCAGCCAGCGGCGACTTGATCGTCGTCGGCGGCGGCATCATCGGCCTCGCCGTCGCGCGTGAAGCGCTGATCCGCGAGCCGCGCGCGAGCGTCGTCGTGCTGGAGCGCGAACGCCAGCTTGCTCTCCACCAAAGCTCACACAACAGCGGCGTGATTCATGCCGGTATCTACTACAAACCAGGCTCACTGAAGGCGCAGCTCTGCGTCGAAGGAGCAGCGGCGCTCTACAGGCTCTGCGCCGAGCTCGGCGTGCAGGCGGAGCCGATCGGCAAGTTGATCGTCGCAACCTCGGCCGCCGAGCTGGCGGGGCTCGAAGGGCTACACGAGCGAGCACTGGCGAACGGGGTGCGAGTGACGCAGCTCGATGGCGACCAACTGCGCGAGATCGAACCGCACGCCAACGGAGTCGCGGCGCTGCATTCGCCGGATACGGGAATCGTCGACTACGCAGCCGTCTGCGCGGCGCTGGCAGCCGATGTGCTCGCGCGTGGCGGTGAGGTGATCACAGGCTGCGCCGTAGAACGGGTCGAACGGTCCGGGGACGGCGCGCGCGTAATCCACTCGCAGGGCGCCACAGCGTGCGGCGGCGCGATCGTCTGCGCCGGGCTGCAGTCCGATCGCCTCGCGCAGGCCAGCGGAGCCAGCGCCGACCCGCGAATAGTTCCGTTCCGCGGCGCCTACTTCACGCTGCGACGGCCGGAGCTGGTTCGCGGCCTGATCTACCCCGTCCCCGACCCAGAACTTCCCTTCCTTGGAGTCCACATGACGCGCCGAATCGGCGGCGATGTTGTAGTCGGACCGACCGCGCTACCGGCTGCAGCACGCAGCGGCAACAGCGGCTGGCGCGTCAGCCAGCACGACCTGATCTCGACACTGAGCTGGCCTGGTAGCTACCGAATGGCTTGGCGCTGGCGCCGCCAAGCGCCACGCGAACTGGCGTGGGCACTCAGCTCTAGCGCCTACGCGCGCGAAGCGAGCCGCCTGATCAGCGGACTTACCGCCGACGATCTTGAACCATCATTCGCCGGTCTTCGTGCCCAGGCCGTTGGCCGCGACGGCGCGCTGGTTGATGACTTCGTTTTCGCTGGCGAAGGGCGAGTAGTTCATCTGCGCAACGCACCGTCGCCCGCGGCCACTGCTTCGCTGGCGATCGCCGCTCACTGCTGCGACCGGCTCGGGCCAATCACGGCCGCTGAACCGAGCGCGCGGGCAGCCTCGTAGCCTTTATTGACGATGCGGATTCTCTTAACAGGCGCCAGCGGCGCGATCGGCTCACAGCTCGCACCAGAGCTAGTCGGCGAGGGCCACGAGCTGCGCGCCCTGGCCCGCGACCCTGCTCGCGTCACGGTCAGCGGAATAGGCGAAATCTTCCGCGGCGACGTACTGACCGCAGATGGGCTCGCGGAGGCGCTCAGCGGAGTCGATCTCGCCTACTACCTAGTCCATTCGATGGAACCCTCAGCCGACGCCGAGTCCTTTGCCGATCGCGAACTGCGCTCGGCAACGAACTTCGCCGACGCGGCCAGGAGCGCTGGCGTGCGGCGCGTCTGTTACCTCGGTGGCCTAGTGCCAGCCGACCGCGCGCCATCGCAGCACCTTGCAAGCCGCCTCGCCGTCGAAGAGACGCTGCTCGAAAGCGCGCCGGAGGCCGTCGCCTTACGCGCCTCGATCGTGATCAGCGCCGAGTCGCGCTCATTCCGCTTCCTTGTCCGTCTGCTTGAGCGCTCACCACTGCTGCCGCTGCCGGACTGGCGCGACTTCCGCACGCAGCCAATCGACGGGCGCGACGTTGTCGCTTACCTAAAAGCGGCCGGACTCTCGGCGGCGGTCGAAGGCAGGCTGGTGCTCGACATCGCAGGCCCCGACAGCGTCACATACGGTCAGTTGATCCAGCGGATCGCCGACGCGATGATGCTCGGCCGGCCGGCGCTTGAGCTTCCGTTCTCAATCACGCCGGTCGCCAGCGTCGTAGCGGCCTCAATAGCCGGCGAGTCGAACGAGCTGGTTGGGCCCCTGATGGCCGGCCTCAGCGGCGACCTGCTGGCCGATGACGCCGCGGCACGGCAGCTCTTCAACGTTCGCCTTCACCGTCTTGACAACGCAATCTCAAACGCCCTGCGCGAATGGGAAGAAACAGAGCCGCTCGCGGCCCGCTAGGAGACGAAATGGGAGCAGTTACAGCAGAGATCCAAATCAATGCCACGCCGCAAGAGGTTTGGGACGTTGCACTTAACCCCCAGCGGCTCGGTGACTGGGTGACAATTCACCGCAAACTGAACGAATGCGACGACGGGCCACCACGGCTCGGCTTCGAGATGGTTCAGACAATGGAACTTCGCGGCGCTCCGCTAAAGGTGAGCTGGGAGCTAGTTACCTGCGATGAGCCGCACGAAGCGAAGTGGGAAGGGAAAGGCCCGGCCGGCTCGCGCGCTGAGACCAGCTACCGCCTAGAAGCCAATAAGGACGGCACTCTCTTCCACTACAGCAACGAGTTCTTCCCGCCGATGGGGCTCATTGGCCGCGTCGCCCAGCGCGCGATCGCTGGCGACCTGCCTGAGAGCGAAGCATTGGCGTCGCTTAAACAGTTGCAGCAGCTTTTCGATTAGTTCCTACTCGATCGTCTGCACTGTTTTACGGAAAGTAGACAAATTCGTTCCAAACGCCACTTTTCTTTGCTAGCTTTAGTTGCCAGTAAGTAATCCCCCCAACTTGATTAGGAGAACCTCCGCATGGCAGACTTTGTAGATCAGAAAAAGGCTGAGATGGAATCACGGCTGAAAGAGCTGCGCCCACTAGTCGAAGAGTACGACCGGCTCGACGCCGCCGTCGCCGCTCTCAGCTCAGTCGGCGCTGGCAGCTCACGCCGCGGAGCGCCAAGCAAGCGCGCAGCGAAGAAACCTGTCCGGCGCAGCAGCGCTGGAGCCGGTACGGGCAATGGTCGCCGCGGCCGTCCGAAGGGTTCAGGCGTGCGCGACAAGCAGGCGCTAGCGCTCGTCACCGCCACGCCAGGCCTGACGATTCCTGAGATCGCCAAAGGAATGGAAATCAAGCAGAACTATCTTTATCGCTTGATGCCCAGCCTTGAAAAGAAAGGCCTCGTCCGCAAGAAGGGCCGAGGCTGGTACCCCCGCTGAGCTGTTAGCTCAGGACCAACGTGAAGTGCGAGTGGGCCTGCTCAGCCGAGCAGGCCCATTTTCTTTACAGCCTCGCGTTCTTCGCCCAGTTCCTTAACCGTGGCGTCGATCCGCTGGCGAGAGAAGTCATCAACCTCAAGCCCCTGAACGATCTCGTAGCTGCCGCCGCTGCAGACAACGGGGAATGAGCTGATCACTCCCTCGGCAACCCCGTAAGAGCCGTCGGACGGGATCCCCATCGAGACGTAATCGCCCTCGGCCGAACCGAGCACCCAGTCATGCATGTGGTCGATCGCTGCGTTGGCCGCTGACGCCGCGCTGGAGGAGCCGCGGGCTTCGATCACTTCGGCGCCGCGCTGCTGCACGCGGCTGATGAACTGGTCTTCGACCCAGGCTTGGTCGTCGATCACCTCAGCGGCCG
>JBAXGJ010000106.1:0-4841 GCA_037139475.1 Actinomycetes bacterium | reverse complement strand
AACCTCGACTTCGCCGATGTGCGGACTGTGATGTCCGACGCTGGCTCAGCGATGATGGGAATCGGCGCCTCAACCGGCGAGAGCCGCGCAGTAGACGCAGCCAAGGCGGCAATTGAGAGCCCACTGCTTGAGGACACAATCGAAGGTGCGACCGGCATCCTGCTGAACATCACCGGCGGCAGTGAGCTCGGCCTCTTCGAGGTCAACGACGCCGCAGAGATCGTTCACTCGGCAGCCGACAAGAACGCCAACATCATCTTCGGTGCCGTACTCGACGAGTCGATGGGCGAAGAGGTTCGCGTGACCGTGATCGCAACCGGCTTTGATCAGGCATCGGGTCGTAGCCGTCCGCGTGCAGCGCGAGCCGATACCAGCGACCGTGCGCCTCGCCGCGATCGCTCGCCGAAGCCGCTCTCCTCAGACACCAAGATCAGCGACGACGATCTCGATATCCCGTCGTTCTTGAAGTAGCGTTCGCGCGGCGATGGCCGAAGGCAACTACCCCGCAGAGCTCCGTTACCACGCCGAACACGGCTGGGCGCAGATCGACGGGGATCAGGCAACGCTCGGGATTAGCTGGTTCGCGCAGGACGCGCTCGGCGAGGTGATCTTCTTCGACCCGCCCCAGCTCGGCGCTGAGATAGTCGCTGGCAGCTCGTACGGCGAGGTTGAGTCGCTGAAGGCGGTCAGCGACCTGATCGCGCCACTGAGCGGCCAAGTGATCGAGCTAAATGAAGCGCTCGCCGGCGACGCCGAGCTTATTAACGCTGAGCCTTACTCGGCCGGCTGGTTGATCAAGATTCGGCTCTCCGCAGCTGGCGAGGTTGATCTCCTGCTCAGCGCTGACGCCTACGCAGCGACGCTCGCTTAAGCAGCGCAGGTCGAAACCGTCCGCTTCGGCGGTAGCCTCGCTCTACATGCGCATCTTCTCCGGCATCCAGCCGACCGGCCGCAAGCACCTCGGCAACTACATCGGCGCGATCCGTCAGTACGTCGACGGTCAGCAGCGCGCTGCCAAGGGGGATGGGCTGGCGATCTTCTGCATCGTTGATTTGCACGCGATCACGGTCGCCTATGACCCGACCGAGCTGCGCGAGCGGACCTACGACACCGCCGCGCTGCTGATCGCTGCCGGCTTGGATCCAACCAGCTGCATCCTTTTCCGCCAGTCCGACGTGCCTGAACAGACAGAGCTCTGCTGGCTGCTCTCGTCGGTGACGGCGCACGGCGACCTAAATCGCATGCATCAGTTCAAAGAGAAGTCGGAGGTTCAGCGCGAACTGATCTCGGCTGGACTCTTCTTCTACCCAGTGCTGCAGGCCGCCGACGTGCTCGCCTACCGCTGCGATGAGGTGCCGGTGGGAGAAGATCAGCGCCAGCACATCGAGCTGATGCGAGACATCGCTGAGCGCTTCAACGCCCGCTTCGCCGATGGCGGCGAGATCCTCGTAGCGCCCGAGCACCGAATCCCAGAGGTAGGGGCGCGGATCATGGATCTTCAGGATCCGGACTCGAAGATGTCGACTACGGCGGCTTCCGAGGAGGGCACGATCTACGTGCTCGACGAGCCGGAGATGATCAAGCGCAAGCTGAACAGGGCGGTCACCGACTCTGATGACCCGCCACGGATAGCTGTCGATCCCGACAAACGGGGAGTCAGCAACCTGCTCGACATCCTTGCTGCCTGTAAGGGGATAACTCCTGATGAGGCAGCCGCCGAGCTAGCCGATGCGCGCGGCTACGGCGACCTTAAAGGTGCGGTCAGCGATGCCGTGACCGAGATGCTGGCTCCTGTTCGTGAGAACTACGAGCAGCTCCGAAGCGACGAACTGGCGCTCGAGCAGATCCTCCTGCGCGGCGCCGAGCAGGCGCGTGAGATAGCCGCCGTAACGCTGGCCGAAGTGCGCAGCGCGATGGGCGTCGGTCCAGTGAGCTGAGGCCGAGTGAACCGCCGGCTAGTAATTCTCGTTGGCTCGGTAGTCCTACTCGACACGCTCTTCTACGCGGCCCTGGCGCCGCTGCTGCCGTCGCTATCAACGCAGTTTGGGCTAGACAAGGGCGGAGCGGGCCTGCTGGTTGGGATCTATCCGATCGGAACGTTCCTAGGCGCTCTACCTGCCGGTTGGGCGACAGCGCGATTTGGGCCTCGGCCGACGATCCTCGTATCGCTGGTTGTGATGGCCGCCGCGGCGCTCGTCTTTGCCTTCGGACAGACGATTGAACTGCTCTACATCGGGCGATTTCTGCAGGGCCTCGCGGGCGCGATCTCATGGACTGCAGGACTTGCGTGGTTGGCTCAGGGAACAAGCATCGAGCGGCGTGGCGAGGCGCTCGGATTCGGTATTGGCGCCGGCGTTGTCGGTGCACAGTTTGGGCCGGTCCTCGGCTCGGTCGCGCACCTGATCGGGCGCGGCCCTGCCTTCGCCGCGACTGCGCTTGCCGCCGTCGTGATTGCCGCCGTCGCAGTGCGGACGCCGGAGCCGCACGTTGACGCCGAAGCGACGAGCACCTCGCCGCTTGAGCTGCTGCGAAACAGCCGCTACCTAATTGCGCTGATGATCTTCGTGATCCCGTCGATGGCGTTCGGCGTGATCGAGGTGTTGGTGCCGCTACGGCTCAGCGAGCTTGGCTCGAGCGCTGAGCTGATCGGCCTGATCTTCTTCCTCGCCGGCACGCTCGAAGCAGTTATCAGTCCACTGATCGGCCGACTCAGCGACAGGATCGGTGTGCTCAAGATCGTTCGAACCGGCTTGTTCCTCGCCGGCGCCCTGATGATCTCGCTCTACTTCCCGACCAGCGTGATTGTGCTCGCCTTCGCTCTGGTCCTTTGCTCGGGGGCAATTGGCATTCTCTGGGTTCCGGCAGGCAAGCTCGTCTCATTGGCAGCTGAACGGATCGGGGTTGACCAAGGGTGGGCGTTCGCCTTCCAAAACAGCACCTGGTCGCTCTCGATCGGTGCTGGAGCAACGATTGGCGGCGCATTGGCGGCGCTTAGCGGCGATTTGCTGGCATATGGCGCCGCTGGAGCGCTTTGCGTCCTTGTTGGCGCTGTCATGTTGGGGCGCCGACCGGCAGCCGCTGTAACTTCCGACCCGTGATCGCTGCCGAGATCGAGCTCGACCTCGAGCTTTTCACGGGTCCATTCGACCTGCTGCTGACGCTCGTCCTGCGCGAGGAGGTCGACCTGCTCGACCTCGATCTCGCTGAGATCGTCGTCTCCTACATTGACGTGCTCGAGGCGCGCGGCGAACTCGATCTCGAAATGGCGACAGAGTTCATCGTCCTGATCGCTGCGCTGCTGGAGCTGAAGTCGCGGCTGATGCTCTCGGCCGGCGAGATCGATGAGCTCGGCGACCTAGAGCCCGGCGAGGCGGCCGAGGAGCTGCTGGCCCGGATGCTCGACGCGCGCCGCTACCGCCAGGCCGCTGAGCACCTCGCCGACCTGCTCGGCGAGCAGCGCGGCTACCACTACCGCGAAGCTCCGCTGCCTGGCTTCATTAAGCAGGTCACGCTCGAGAACGCCGAGAAGGTTTACGCAGCGAGTCAGCTCGGCGAAGCGATCGGCGGACTGCTGCGGACGCCGCCGCAGATCTCGCTCGCCCATCTGCGGGTCTCGACCGTCACGGTTCCATCGCGGCTCGCGCACCTGCGCAAGATTCTGCTGCGCGGCTCCTGCTCGTTCGATCAGGTCGTAGCCGGCGCCGATCGGATGACGGTTGCGGTAACGCTCTTCGCCCTGCTCGAGCTCTACAAGCAGGGCGAGGCGACGTGGCAGCAGGATGCGCCGTTCGCGCCGATCACTATTGCTGCAGTCGAGCAGGCACAAGGTCCCTACCTGATCCAAGGAGCCGCATGAACCAGCCCGCCAAGATGATTGAGGCGCTTCTCTTTGTAAGCCCGCAGCCCGTCAACGAGGAAGAGCTCGCCGAGGCGATCGGCTGCGATCCCGAGGAGGTCACCGCCGGCCTCGAGGAGCTTGCTGCTGCCTGGGCCGAGGGCGAACGAGGAATGGTTCTCAAACACGTCGCCGGCGGCTACACGCTGGCCAGCGCGGCCGAGAACGACGAAGCTGCACGACGGCTGCTGTCAAAGCCGCGCACGCCGCCGCTGACACCGGCCCAAGCTGAGACGCTGGCGATCGTCGCCTACCTGCAGCCGGTATCTAGGCCCGAGATCACGCGGATCCGCGGCGTCAGTGCCGACTCGGCCAGCGGCACGCTGCTGGAGCGCGGGCTGATTGAAGAATCGGGTCGCTCTCAGTTCGGCGCGATCTGCTTTCGAACGACCGATCTCTTTCTCAAGCTGTTCGGGCTCAGCTCGATCGGCGAACTGCCGCCAATATCCGAGTGGGACCCAAGCCCTGAGGAGCAAGCCGATCTGCGCGAGCGCTTGATGGCCGCAGGCGGTGCGCGGCTCGGAGAGGCCCCGACTGCTGAGGGCGACGAGGCGCAGCAGCCACTACCTCAGGTCGAAGACGAAGACGAGCTCGGCGAGAGCGACGATGCTGAAGACGCCGGCGAGTCAGAAGGCGATCAGCCGGCCAACGCGTTCGCTGCCAACTGACCGCAGGCAGCAGCGATGTCCTGGCCGCGCGTGAGGCGCACTGTGGCGCCGATCCCGTTGGCCTCGAGAGTGCTCTGGAAGGCGTCGATCGCAGCCCGCGATGAACCGTCGTAAGGCGAGCCGGTCGGGTTGTAGGGAATCAGGTTGATCTTGTAGCGCTTGGGGTCGAGCAGCGCAGCAAGCTCGACCGCCTGCTCGTAGCGGTCATTGACGCCGGCCAGCATCACGTACTCAATAAAGGTCATCCGGCGGCGCGCCTCGTAATGGCGGTCGCAGGC
>JBAXGJ010000105.1:0-4885 GCA_037139475.1 Actinomycetes bacterium | reverse complement strand
CACGCCGACGCTGTGCTGCTCGCAGTTCCGACCGGCGAACTAGCTGCCGTTATTGGCGCAATGGCGCCGCGGCTCGGCGCGGCCAGCGGCGTTGTCGTCACCTCGAAGGGGCTCGTGCCGCCATCGGGCGAGCTACCAACGGCTTACTGCGCAGCGCGGATCGGCGAGCGCCCGATCGCCTGCCTCGGCGGCCCCGGCCACGCCGCCGACGCGCTCGAGCACGGAGCATCACTAGTGATCGCCGGCGACGACAAGAACTTCCTCGCCCAGCTGCGCCGCGCTTTCGCCGACGCCAACTTCGACGTGACCTTGACCGCTGACGTGACAGGCGTTGAGCTAGCTGGCGTGGCCACCAACGCCGCCGTTCTGGCGGCATCGACCGCCAGCGTTGCCGGGCCGAACGCCGCAGGAGCCGCCGCCGGCAAGGTCTTCTCCGAGGTTGCCAGCTACGCCGAACAGCTGGGAAGCAAGCCCGAAAGCTGGACCGGCTTGGCAGGGGTGGGCGATCTAGTCGCATCGGTCGTAGCTGCAGGCGGCCGTAACCGCCGCGCTGGCGAGATGCTCGCGGCGGAGTCTCAGCGCAGGAGATCCGGCCTGAGATTGGCCAGGTCGCTGAGGCGCTTGATTCGTTGCCGCTGCTGGTCGCCGCGCTCGATCGAGCTCACGTGCGGGCGCCGGCGATCAACGCGCTCGCTGAGGTAGTCGCCGGCCAGAGCGACGCAGCAAGCTTCGCCGAGTCGATCATCGAACCGCGCCGAGTCGTCGGCGCGCGCGTCGTCTAAGGCGCGCGGGTAGGCTCTGATGCGTGGAAAAGGAGGAGCTAGACCGCCGCTTCAGCGACTGCTACCGCGATCATCTTCGCGACGTCTACTCCTACTCGTACTACCGCGTTGGCAACCATCACGACGCCGAGGATCTAACCGAGCAGACCTTCCTTCAGGCCTACCGCCACTTCGAGAAGGCGCTGGCGGAATCGGACGGGCGGCCGCTGCGCCCGTGGCTAATTCGCATCGCCCACAACCTTGCCGCCAACCTCTACCGCGATCGCTCGCGCAAACCGCAGACGAACATCGACGCGATTGCCGAACCGGGAGCGCTGCACACGACCGAGCAGCTAGTCGAAGGGCGCGACGAGCTGCGGCGGATTCTCGATTCTGTCGAGGAGCTGCCGGACGATCGCCGCGAAGCGCTGATCATGCGATTTGCGCTGGGAATGAGCAACAAGGAGATCGGCCGCGCGCTCGATCGCAGCGAGGGTGCAACGAAGGTGCTGCTGCACCGCGCAATCAAGCAGCTCGAAACTCTCGTCGGCGAACCGCAGGAGGCCTGAGCAGATGAGTAGCCAGCCGAACCGGATCGACCTTGAAGCGCTGCTCGCGCAGGCGCTGGCGCCGGTAGATCCGCCCGAGCACTTGATGAGCGACCTGGAAGATCGACTGAACCGAATCTCGGGGATTGCCGCTGATGAACTTGATGCTTGGGAGGCCGGCGCCTTTCACGACCCTCGTACTTGGGTGCGGCCGGCAGCGGCGCTTGCTGTTGGCACGGCCGCGGCCGGTGCGGCAGCGGTGCTTGGCGTGAGGCGCCAGCGCAGCCGCCAGCAGGCCGCGGCGGCCGGGCCCGTTGTCTTCGCCCGCAAGGCGATTGACACGATCGGCAACGAAGTAACGCGGCGCTTCGGCAGCTAGCCTCAACGGTCGCAGCAAAGCTCAAAGGAGCTTCGCGCGGCAACCAAACGGCAAGCCGATCACCTCCACCGCAACCACCTGCTACCGCCATCCCTCGCGTGAGACGGCTGTCTCCTGCTCCGGTTGCGGCAAGCCGATCTGCACCGACTGCATGACGCCCAGCCCGGTCGGGATGCGCTGCCCCGACTGCGCGACGCAGAGCGGCAAAGCGGTGCGGCTGCCGGTGCTCAGTGGCCAGTCGGACAAGCCGGTTGTAACGCTGACGCTGATCGGCCTTTGCGTGCTTGGCTACCTGCTTAGCGGCGGCTTCCCATTCGGCAATGGCCAAAGCCAGCTCTTTTACGATGGCGCGCTGGCGGCGCCGCCAATCGGCGCCGGCGGCCAGTACTGGCGGCTCGTCACCGCCGGCTTCCTCCACGCCGGGCTGATGCACCTGGCCTTCAACATGATCCTGCTCTGGTTCATCGGCTCGCAGATGGAACCCCAGCTCGGCCGCGGCCGCTTCCTCGCGCTTTACGTCGTCTCGTTGCTCGGCGGCTCATTCGGGGCGCTGCTGCTCTCGCCAAACGCTCTAACCGTCGGTGCGTCGGGCGCGATCTTCGGCCTGATGGGCGCCGCCTCGGCGATCATCTACGCCCGCGGCGGCAACCCGCTGCAGAGCGGCATCGGCATGCTGCTGGTCTTCAATCTCGTCTTCAGCTTTGTGCTTTCAAACGTGTCGATCGGCGGTCACCTCGGCGGCCTTGCCGCTGGCGCTCTGGCCGGCGGCGCGTTTGTGATGGCCGAGAAGCGCGGCCAGCCGGCTCTTGGCTGGGCTGCCTGCGCCGCGATCGGAATCGTGGCGGTTGTTGGTTCGCTGGTGCTGGCGGCGGCTGCGACGCCGAGCTTTACCGGCTAGCTCGCCGCCCGCCCGAGCTTGTCGGCCTCGAGCATCGCCGCCTTGATCGCGTCGGCGCGGACCTCAAACGGTTCGTGGTGGCAGGTTTCTCCAGGCGCGACGGTCGTCTCAGCGATCAGATTCAGCGCATCATCGTCGCCCGAATCAACTCCAACCTCGGCCAGCGTGATCGGCAGGCCGACCGTCTTCTGGAACTCAACGATCATGTCGATCTCACTCTGCGGCTGACCTTCCAGAATCAGCTGAGTGATCAGGCCGAAGGCGACCTTCTCGCCGTGGTAGTAAGCGTTGGCCGAGGCGACGGCGCTCATCCCGTTGTAAACCGAATGCGCGACTGCGAGCCCGCCGCTTTCGAAGCCGAGGCCGGAGAGCAGCGTGTTCGCTTCGATCAAGCGCTCCAAGGCTGGCGTTACCTCTTGCGCGTCCATTGCCGCGCAGGCGGCAGGCCCGTCGGCGAGCAGAATCTCGGCGCAGAGCTTGGCGAGGCCGGTGCCGGTCGCCGTCGGCAGCCCACCGAGCTGGTTGGGCGCGCCGGACTCGCTGACGGTGCGCGCCTCGAACCAAGTTGCGATTGCGTCGCCGATGCCGGAGACCAGTTGACGCTTCGGCGAGCGGGCAATCACTTCGCTGTCAACCAGCACTAGCGCCGGGTGGTGGGCGTAGAAGCGGTACTCATCGACGGTGTCGTCTTCGTTGTAGATCACTGAGAGCGCGCTGCAGGGAGCGTCGGTCGAGGCGAGCGTGGGTGTTTGGATCGTCGGCAGGCCCAGTGCGTCGGCGGCGCCGCGCCCCGCGTCGCTCGCCTTGCCGCCTCCGGCCGAGACGACTGCGACAACCTCGTTCGCTCGGCCAATCTCGGTTAAGCGTGCGATCTCGGCGAGCGTGCACTGGCCGCCAAAGCGCTCGACGATCGGCTGCAGGCCACAGGCAGGGAGAGTTTCGTTCCAGATCGGCGCGAGCTGTTCGGCGGCGTGGCTTCCGGCGACGAATAGGATCGGCCCCTGCAGGCCAAGTCGCTCCAGCTCGCTGCCAAGATCATGCGTCGCTCCTGGGCCCTGCACGTAACGCCCGGGGCTCGCGAAGACCGCCAACGGCCGCTGCGTATTGCTTTGGGGAGAGCCACCGGCCATCGGCCTTAGGTTACGGGCAGCCCCGTGGATGTCAACGGGGCTCTACACTCGCGCCATGGATCGACTAGAGAACGACGTAATCGAAACAGCAATCGCCGACGGTGAATGGCGCAATGAGGACGGCGGGCTTGTCCGCGACTTCTCGCTACCCAACTTTGAGTCGGCAATTGCGTTTGTCCACAGCGTTGCCGGCGTTGCCGAAGTGGCCAACCATCACCCCGACATTCTCGTCCATCAGTGGAACCAGGTACGGATCACCTGCTCGACGCATTCCGAGGGCGGCGTCACCGACGCAGACCTCGCTTTGGCCAAGCAGATCGACGCGCTGGCCTAACTATCGCTTTTCCGGCCCCGCGGCCGGTAGAGTGCGAACTGATTATTAGTGCCTGACGACCTTCCGCGAAGTACCTCCCCACAGGCCCCGACGCGATGACCGCGCTGCTAATTGCCGCGATCTTCGTGCTGGTAGCGGTCAACGGCTTTTTCGTTGCCGCTGAGTTCGCGCTGGTTCGTGCCAGCCGCGGCCGGCTGCAGGCTGAGGCCGAGCAGGGCGCCCGCGGCGCCGCGCGCGCCGCGGCCCAGCAGGAGGACCTCAGCCAGTACCTCTCAGCCTGCCAGTTCGGCATCACGCTCGCCTCGCTGGGAATTGGTTTCCTCGGCGAGCCGGCGATCGCGACGCTGCTTGAGCCGCTGCTCGGCGGCCCGCTAGCGCACGGAGCCGCAGTCGCAGTCTCGGTCGCAATTGCCTACATCCTCGTCACCTCGCTGCACGTGATCGCCGGTGAGCAGGTGCCGAAGATCTTCGCGATCGTCAAAGCCGAGCGCGTCGCCAAAGCCTGCGCCCGGCCGCTAAGCATCTTTGAGATCGTGATGCGCCCGTTCATCGCCGGCCTCAACGGCGCCGCCAACGGCCTGCTGAGGCTGATGCGAATTGACCCGGAAGCCGACTTTGATGAAGGCGGCACGCCCGACGACTTGAAGCTGCTGATCTCGCAGGCCCAGATCGGCGGCAAGCTCGACCCAGGCGAGGCGACGATGCTGGCCGGCGTCTTCCACCTCCACGAGCAGCAGGCGCGCCAGGTGATGACGCCGATCCCTGCCGTTGTGACGGTCGACGTGACCGACAATGTTGAGACTGCTCTGCGCAGCTGCGTTAGCTCCGGCCACAC
>JBAXGJ010000104.1:0-4892 GCA_037139475.1 Actinomycetes bacterium | reverse complement strand
TCGCCGCAATTCGGGCGAAGAACACGCAGCTCACAGGTGAGATCGCCGACGGCGTAATCCCAACACTGTTCTCGCCGGAGCACGTTTCGGTGATGCGCGATGAACTTCAGATCGGCGTCGACCGGGCCGGCAATGGCAAGACGCTCGCCGACATCGACATCGCGCCGACGGTACAGGTCTACGTCAGCGACAACATGGAGGACGCGCGCAACCTGATGCGCCCGTTCATCGGCCTTTACGTCGGCGGGATGGGTTCGCGTAAGCAGAACTTCTACAACCAGCTGGTCCGTCGCTACGGCTTCGAAGACGCCGCCCAAGAGGTTCAGGACCTCTACCTTGACGGCAAGAAGGATGAAGCGATGGCGGCGCTGCCGGATGAGCTGATCGACATGGTTTCGATCTGCGGCCCTGCCGACCACGTTCGCGAACGGATCGCCGCGTACCGCGACGCGGGTGTTGGCACGCTTGGCGTAAGCCCGGTTGCCTTCACGCGCGAAGAGCGGATCACGCAGCTACGGCTGATCGCCGAGCTGGCGGCAGACTGAGGCTTAGTGCGACTGCTGCTCGGCGCCTTCGGCGACCCGGGCCACGCCTTTCCGATGATCGCGCTTGGCCGCGCGCTGCGCGCTGGAGGCCACGAGGTGACGCTGCAGACGGCGAGGCAGTGGGAAGAGGTCGTACGCGGCGAAGGATTGGCTTTTGCGCCGGCACCGGAGTACCCCGTCTTCCCCACCCGTGAGGCGCCGCTGAAGCCCTACCAAGCCGTCTTGAAGGCCACGGAAGAGACGCAGCCGCTCGTAGACCAATGTGACCCCGAGGTAGTGGTCCACGACGTTCTCACGCTGGCGCCGGCTCTGGCCGCCGAGCGGGCCGGAGTCAAGGTCGCGACGCTCGTCCCCCACGTCGATCCGCGCACAGCGCCCGGCGCGCCGCCCTACTCGGTTGGAGCGCTGCCACCGAGGACTGCGCTGGGCCGCAGGCTTTGGGGAACACTGCGCCCAGCGACTAATCGGGGGCTTGAGAGCGGGCGCGCGGAGCTCAATGAGACCCGCCGCCGCCTTGGCCTTCCGGCCGTCGATCATCTCCACAGCGGACTCTCACGCCAGCTAACGATGGTTGCCAGCTTCCCGGGGCTCGAGTACCCCCGGCCCAGCGAACCGGCGACTGAGATCATCGGGCCGCTCATCTGGGAGCCGCCAACGGAGCCGGTTGCGTTGCCATCTGGCGACGGGCCGCTCGTGCTCGTCGCGCCGTCAACAGCGCAAGACCCACAGCACAAGCTCCTGCGGGCGAGCATCGCTGGTCTCGGTCAGCTCGGCGGCGTCCGTGTACTGGCAACATGGAACCGTCGCCCGCTTGCTGAGCCGATAGAGCTACCCGCCAACGTCACGCTCGTCGAGTGGATCAGCTACGAGCAGACGATGAGCCACTGCGACGTCGTAATCAACCACGGCGGCCACGGCACGCTAGCCCGCGTGTTGGCGAGCGGTGCGGTCCCGGTCGTCGTCCCCGCCGGAGGCGACCAAGCCGAGAACGCTGCCCGCGTCACCTGGGCAGGAGCCGGCGTGCGCGTCGCCCCGCGCCTCGCATCACCGCGGGCGATCCGCGGCGCCACCGAACGGGCCCTTCTTGAGCCGTCCCTGCGCACCACCGCGCGGCAGTTCGAGGACTGGTATGCCGGCCACGACTCGGGCTTGCGGGCAACCGAACTGCTCGAGCAGCTCGCCGCGGCTTGAACGGGGCGCACGCAGCGCGGCGGCAGTGTCGTACCATGCAGCTCGCTGCGTCGCTAAGCGGCGCACGCGATCCGGGGTAGCTCAATGGCAGAGCGAACGACTGTTAATCGTTAGGTTGTGGGTTCGAGTCCCACCCCCGGAGTTTCGCGGCGTGAAGTGGTTTGGCTGCCGGAGCCACAACTGCCGCATATCGGGATGATCGTTGGTAGTTTGCGCCGAGGGATAATCTTCTATTGGCGAGCGACATCCGTCGTCCCGCCGACACTTGACAAGCAGGCGATGCTTGGGATCGAGGGGCTGGAATGATTGGAGTGGCGGTTACTCATGCAGGCCGTGTTGTCGGTGCTCGCTTGCGTCGCGTAATTCTCGTGAGCGCGCTGGGTGCTTGCGCGCTGGTGGCATTGGTCGCTCCTGGTTCAGCGATCGCCTCGGCACTTGGCCCGTGGCTTCCTTCACCGCCAGCTGATCTCTCAGCCGCTGGCCCAAACGCCAGCCACCCGCACGTTGCGGTTGCGGCGGATGGCGCAACAACAATCACTTGGCTGAGCAACAACATTGTTCAGGCGGCAACGCGCGCCGCCGGAGCGCGAACTTTCAGCCCAGCCGTTGCCCTCTCGGCCCCTGGCCAGGACGCCTCCGATCCGCAGGTTGCCGTTGCGGCCGACGGCGCAACAACGATCACCTGGGTGCGGAACAACGTTGTTCAGGCGGCAACGCGCGCCGCCGGAGCACCCTTTTTCTTCATCGCGGTAGACCTCTCAGCAGCCGGCGGGACGATCACGGCTCCGCAGGTTGCCGTCGCGGCCGACGGCGCAACAACAATTACCTGGTCGCGCAACAACATTGTTCAGGCGGCAACGCGGACCGCCGGCGCGACGACATTCAGCACTGCAGTAGACATCTCCGCACCTGCCGCAAGCCTCCCGGCTCCGCAGGTTGCGGCGGCAGCCGACGGAGCAAGAACGATCACCTGGGTGCGCAACAACATTGTTCAGGCGGCAACGAGCCCGGCGGGTGCAACCACATTCAGCATCGCAGTAGATATCTCGGCACCTGGAGGGAGCCTCGCTGCTCCACAGGTTGCGGTCGCGGCGGACGGCGCGACAACGATCACCTGGCTACGCGACAACATTGTTCAGGCGGCAACGCGCGTCGCCGGAGCAACCACATTCGGCAGAGAAGTAGCCGTCTCAGCAGCCGACCAGATCGCCACAGATCCGCACGTTGCGGTCGCGGCAGACGGCGCGACATCAATCACCTGGGTGCGTGACACCTACAACAGCTTCAATATTCAGGTGGCAACGCGCGCCGCCGGAGCTACAACGTTCAACGCACCCGAAAACCTCTCAGGTATCGGTTTGGAGAACGCCTATGCTCCGCAGGTTGCGGTCGCGGCGGATGGCGCAACTGCAATCACCTGGCAGCGCACCAACAACGCCAACTTCATCGTCCAGACGGCAACGCGCGCCGCCGGAGCTGCAACGTTCAGCGCGACCGTTGACCTCTCGGCCGTCGGGCAGGACGCCTCCTCTCCGCAGGTTGCGGTTGCGGCCGACGGCGCGACAACAATCACCTGGGTGCGTAACAACATTGTTCAGGCTGCAACGGCTACGCCGCCGCCGTCGAGACTAACCGTCGCTAAGGCTGGGAGCGGCAGCGGGACGGTCACATCATCTCCAGCAGGAATTGATTGCGGAACGGTCTGCAGCGCCGAGTTCACCAACCTTAAGCGAGTAACGCTCACCGCAGCGGCGGCGAATGGCTCAACGTTCACCGATTGGATCGGCGTCTGTAGCGGCAGCGCGGCGACCTGCACCGTGACGATGAACGAAGCGCGCTGGGCGATCGCCACATTCACCGCCACCGCACCAACCCCAACCCCAAGCCCGACGCCAAGTCCAACGCCAAGCCCAACGCCAACTCCGAAAGCCGCCAAGCCAGCTGTGACCTGGCCTTCTTCCTCGAAGGGCAAGAGGGCTCTCACCGCGCTGATCACGCCAATCCCCGGCGTTACCTACACACTCACCGCGAGAAGCGGCCGAACAACGAAGAACGGCACCTGCAAGAACGTCACGATCAAACAGGGCAAGAACAGACTTGCGCGACGAGCCTGCACCGTGAAGCTCCGAAAAGGCAAATGGCTGGTGTCAATCACACCAAAGAGGCAAGGCATCGCCGGCGTCGTCAACAGCAAGACATACACGATCAAGAATTAGCCCGCGAAGGCGTTCCTCTGACCGCGGATGAGTTAGAGCCGCGGCGAGCCGTCATCGACCGCGGCGTTAGCGCAGCTAGACGCCACACTCAGCGGCGCTATGTGCGGCCGCTGTTCCGGTGGGTCTGGCAACTCGACTTCCTCGCGCTGTGGCAGCGACGCGGCCGAACCTGTTGACTCGCGGAACGTTGATGGGCACCGCCCCGTTAGATCTCTGCTTTACCCTCTTTGGCAGATGACCAGATCCGGATTTCAAGGCGCTTACAACTCACGCAGCAGGGCAGTCTTCGCGCTCATCCTGCTAGCGCTGGGCGCCGTCACTGCCGTACTTGCGACGCTGGATAGCTTCCCGACGCACATCGTGGCGGCCGTGCTTCTCTTCGCAGCCTTTCTGCTCGCGCTCGATGGAGTGATTAACCGCGGCGCGAGACGGATCCTGGAGCTGACGAGTGCCGTGCTTTTAGCGGCCACAACGATCGTGCTTCTGCTCGGGACGATTGAACTTGTCGCTGATCTCGCAACGATCGCCCTGTGGGGCTCCGGGATCTGGCTCGCACGCGGCGCGTTCTCGGCTGGCTCAAAGCTCTCCCCCGCGTCTCCCCCGGCCAAGGCCGTGATGTTCTGGAACCCGAAGTCCGGCGACGGGAAGGCGCTCGCGGCAGGGCTCGCTGAAGAGGCGCTGGCGCGCGGGATCAAGCCGATTGAGCTGCAGCGCGACGATGATCTGCGGCAGCTAGTTCTCTCCGAGATCGCCGCGGGAGCCGATGCTCTCGCCGCCGCCGGAGGCGATGGAACGCAAGCAATCGTCGCCGCGATCGCCGCCGATAATAATCTTCCATTCGCTTGCATTCCGGCCGGGACGCGTAACCACTTTGCACTCGATCTCGGCGTTGACCGCGACGACCTCGTCGGCGCGCTGGACGCCTTCACCAACGGCGGCG
>JBAXGJ010000103.1:0-4917 GCA_037139475.1 Actinomycetes bacterium | reverse complement strand
GGGTCAGGCACTTCCACGAGAAACCGTGGACGTGGTACTGGGTGTTCCACGGGTGGCCGTAGCAGTTGTCTGTGGGCAGTGCCGCGTTCGGGTCGACCCACGACGTAGCGGAGGTAGCGGCAATCTCGGCGTGCCACATGATGCCGTCGAGGGCGACGCCCATGGAGAGCGACGGGATGCAGGTCGGCTTCTTGTTCACCTTCGGATGGCGAGGGACGCTGACGTCGAGGTTGTACGGCTTGATGGGGATCAGGTCGGCCGTCGCATAGGGCGGAATTCCCGGCGCGGCGTGGTAATACGCGTAGGCAGCGCTATTCGGCGGGATCGGGTACTTGCCAACCGGCCACGGTGGAATGCCATTGCCCTTGAAATGCCGCATCGTCGTCGTTGTCATGACTTTGAACTGATGCGCCATCTTGACCTTGCCCGGCACGGCAGAATCGAGGGCCTTTGCGACATTGAGGACGTTGCCATTGCGCCAAGGTACGTTCACCTGCGACACGGGCGGCGGTTTGTTGCCGCCAAGGAAGCTCAGGCCGCACATGTCGAGCTGACCTCGGCCCGGCTCGCTCAGGGGCGTGCCGGCTGGGGCCGTGAAGAGCGCGGTCGGCGTTTCTTTGACGGGAGCCGCGCTAGCGGTCGTTGCAGCAACGACCGCCATCGTTGCTGTCAGCGCCACTAGGAATAGGCGCAGGAATTTGCCGTGTCTCATTGCATCTGCTTTCTGGAAAGAGAGGAATCGCTGAGAACAGATACTAGATGACAATTATGTTATTTGCAATTGATCGTCGTTTACGGTACTGGCGCTGTAATCAGTAGATCGATCCGTGAGTGGACCAAACTTCAAAGATTCGATGGCTGGTCGCGCCACAATCATGTCCACCCGTATCGCTAGCGGTCGTTGAAGACCAACCGAGCACCGCCGCAACGTGCGCCGTCACGTCGGTACAAAGGGCGCGCAGATTCGGCTCCGGCGGCACCTCGGGTAAGGGACCCGAGGTGCCGCCGGAGCCGGCCGTGCGTTAGCTCATGTTGTGCTGGAGATTCATCGGCAGCTTCGCCGGGGTGCCCCGGAAACAGCCGATCGAGTACGGGTACTCGTTGTTGAGTACGTAGTGGTAGATCTTCTGCATCTTGCCGTCGAACATGACCGTGCTGGTCATGCCGTGGCATTCGTCGAGCTGCGTGTTCGTGATCCACTTGCCCTTGGCGTCACGTGGTCCGTAGATGCCGAACCCGTCCCAGGCATAGCCGTACAGCGGCGAGGCCTTGCTGCCGGGCTCACTCTTTTGGGTCAGGCACTTCCACGAGAAACCGTGGACGTGGTACTGGGTGTTCCACGGGTGACCGAAGCAACTGTCGGTTGGCAGTGCCGCGTTCGGGTCGACCCACGTGGTCGCGTTCGCACCCGCGAGCTCGGCGTGCCACATGATGCCGTCGAGGGCAACGCCCATGGAGAGCGACGGGATACAGGTCGGCTTCGCATTCGCCTTCGGATGGCGCGGGACGCTCACCTCGAGGTTGTAGGGCTTGACGGGGATCAGGTCCGCTGTCGCATACGGCGGCAGGCCCGGCAGGGGGTGGTAATACCCGTACGCAACGCTGTTCGTGGGGATCGGGAACTTGCCGATCGGCCACGGCGGAATGCCGTTGCCCTTGAAGTACCGCGTCGTCGTCGTTTGCGTCACCTTGAACCGGTGCGCCATCTTGACCTTGCCGGGGACGGCAACCTTCTGGATCCCGGCGACATCGAGGATGTTGCCGGTGCGCCACGGTACGTTCACCTGCTGCACGGGCGGCGGCGTGTTGCCACCAAGGAAGCTCAGACCGCACATATCGAGTTGGCCGCGGCCCGGCGCACTCAAGGGCGTACCGGCCGGCGCTGTGTGCAGCACCGTCGGCGCGTTACTGGCGGGAGCAGCGTTCGCGGTCGTTGCCGCAGCGACGGCCAGCACGGCCGTCAGGGCCAGCAAGCCGACCCGCTGAAATCGTTCTCGTTTCATTTCGTCCTTGTCGATGTAGGGGCAGCAGTACTGCGAAGATCTTATGCTACATCAAATCTCTGTTTTACGCAACGCCGTCCGTATTCAATAAATCCGATTCTTTTTTCGCACGTCGTGTGACAACGCTCGGTCAACGCCGGCTGATGCGGGCCCGGTCCTGCCTCGTCCTCGGCGCCGTACGGGCTAACGGTCGTTGAAGACCAACAGAGCGCCCCCGTAACAGGCGGCCCACACGCGAGCCGTCGGGGCGTCGTAGGTGATACCAATCGGGTGCTCGCAGGCGTCGATCGTCTGCAGGACCTTCATATCGCGCGTGCGAATCTTCGAGACCGATGCGCTCTCGTAGTTGACCACGTAGATCGCCTTGCCATCGCTCGACATCGTCAGGCTGCGTGGTGCCTGCCCCGTCGCCACCTTGTCGACGTTGCCAGTCCGCAAATCGAGCTTGGCGACAGTGCCCTCGGCGTTAAGGGTCGCGTAGATAAAGCGGTCGTTGGGAGCAAACTCAATCGCGCGTGGTCCCGAGCCGATCTCGATCGAGCGTGTCTTCCACGACTTCAGATCGACGCGCACAAGGTTGCTACCGCCCATCACAGCCACGTAGGCGGCATTGCCCTTCGGCGAGATTGCGATGCCGCGCGGATAGGCGCCAATCGGAATCGTGCGCACCACACGACCCTTTGCCGTCGAGATCACACTCAAGTCCCACGAGCACCAGTTCGAGACGAGCACGTACTTGCCGTCCGCAGTCGCCTGAACAACCTTCGGTACCGAGCCGACCTCGTAGACCTGGTCGATCTTCCAACTGCCGGTCTTGATGCGGTACACAAATGAGCGGTCGTAGCCCGAATCGGGCGTGCAGGTGTCCATCCCCTCGGGACCAAAGCCCGCGCCGTACATCGAGTAGTTGGTGACGTACTCGTACTTCGCGTCGGGCGAGAAAGCACCCTCAACCGGGGCACCCTGTGAGGTGCCGGGATGGCCCTTGTAGCCAAACTTGGCCAGCACGACGCTGTCGGGGATCGTGGCCAATAGACGCATCGACTTGTCGCCGTAGACCGTGACGGTGTGCCGGTACATCATGTTCTGCGCGGTGATGTAGCCCGTGCCAGACGACACCACAGACTTCGGCGAGATGTCTCCGCCGATTGTGTTGATCAGCTTCATTTGCGTCTTGTCGGACGGCGGTCCAACGTGTGCGGGCGGCGGGGCCACGGCCGGCGCGGCGGAGGTAGTGGCGGCGGCTGTCGTCGTGGGAGCGGTTGTCGCTGTCACGGCTGTTGCCGCCGCAGTCGTCGCTGTCTGGCCCGTCGCCTCCGAGGTTCCGTTGAGGCGCGGATAGACGACGACAAAGGCCACAGCGAGAACGATTAGACCGACGATGCCGAGAGCCACACGTCGTCGGCGACGGGCGCGGGTGTAATGGACCGAGGCGCGGGATGGAGGTAGACGGGGAGCCATTAGAGATCAATTTCGCTCGTGACGCGAGCGCTCCTGCCTCACCTTATGTCTGGTCTGGCTCCAGCGGAATAATCGGGAAATTTGGCGATGGTCGGAGATTGCCCTCGAGGTCGATCACCAAGGCGCTATAGCCATCGATCGCAGCGATCCGTTGCAGGCCCGGGAGCCCCTCGACGAAGAGGCCGGTGGCGAGTGCGTCGGCGAGCCAGAGGTCGGGGCCGACGACGGTCGCCGACAGCACACGTTCGGCTGGCTCGCCTGTCGTGGGGTCGATGATGTGCAGGCCACGTTCGTAGACACCAGACGTGGCAATGGCGTCGGTGACGTCGACGACGCACGCCAACAGGTCGGCACGATCGGGGCTACGAATACCGATGCGCTGAGGCGTGCCAAAGACTTGGATGTCGCCACCACCGTTGAGCATGCCGTTTTCGAAGCCAGCATCAACCAGCAGACCAATGGCCGATTCGATCGCCCAGCCTTTGACCAGCCCCGTGGGGTCGACGCCACCGGGCAGCCCCCAGGCATCGAAGGAACCACCACTCAGACGCCCAGCTGCCTGGCAGAGGTCCAGCACGGTGGCGACGTCAGACGGTGCATCTCCCACTGCCAACTCGGCGCGACGGATCTGGTTGATCGGGCTGTCAGCGATCCAGGTACTAAACGTCTGATCGACCTCGTGCAAGAGGGTGCACGCGGCTGTAAGTGCCGCCGCCGCCTCTGGTGGTGCCAAAGCGCCTGACTCGAGATGGAATGAGAAGACGGTACCCATCGCCTCTTCGACGTGGATCATCGTTGGCTATTTGCCAAAGTTGAGCTTGTTGAGTGCCGACTGCAGCGACTGACGGTAGGCGTCGCTCGTATAGGTTGCACCCGAAACACCGCTGATCTGCGCACTCTGAGCGGAGATCGCCTGTTGGGCGAGGACCGGGGCGACCTGGTCGGTGATCGACTGCGAGGTCGGGTCGCTGTACGGCATGTTGACCGCGACGACGTTCGCCAGATTCGTACCCTTGACCGTCACTCGTACCTGCACCGTGCCGTAGGGATTACCAACGGCGTCACCCAGGGCACGTTGCGTTGAAGGCGCCGCCTGCTGCTGTGTTGTTGGTGGGGCCTGCGCGGTGGTGGCTGGCGCAATCTGATCAGTCGTCGCTGGTGCAGCTTGGTCTGTCGTGGCGGGAGCGGGTGGTGTCGTGGTGGCTCCACTCGCTCCACCGAAGCCACCCTTGGGCTTGAAGTGCTGCTTCGTGGCCTTGGCGTCGTAGAGGGCGAAGGGCGTGCCGAATTGGTGTTGATCAAATGCCAATAGACCAGCCAAACCAAACGCCGTCGCACCGAGCACGACCCAGCCACGTCGCATAGCCATTAGAAGGAGAAGACCTCTGAGTGGATCTGATCGTCACTCGCACCGTAGCGACGGGCAGTTGTGGCGACGGCTTCGGCGAAGTCT
>JBAXGJ010000102.1:0-4934 GCA_037139475.1 Actinomycetes bacterium | reverse complement strand
GCGACCCTGACAGCAGTGGCTACAACTGGAGGTCGGTAGACGAGGCCGTCACCGCGCTGAGGGCGCGTGGCATCGGTGTCGAGCTCGCTCTAACGACGCCAGCGCCGATCTGGGCATCGCGAGTTCCGTCACGCCGCGAGCCGACCTACCGACCGAACCCCAGCGAGTTTGCTGACTTCGTCCACGCTGCTGCGATTCGCTACGGCGCCCGCGCCGCCAGCTTCACGCTGATCAACGAGCCGAACCTCTGGCAGTGGCTGACGCCGCAGTGGAGCTGCAGCGGAACAAGCGAGAGCAGCTGCCGCGCCGCGAGCCCGGCGATCTACCGCGAGCTATTCCGCGCCGGCTACGACGAGATCAAGGCGATAGAGCCAGATGTCCCCGTCTGGGGTGGTTCGCTCGCGCCGCTCGGCAGCGCGACGCGGCTCGACGCGCATACGTCGATTGGGCCGCTGCTCTTCATGCGGCGCCTCGGCTGCGTAAAGGAGAACTTTGCCCGCGACCGTTCGAGCGACGGCTGCCGCGACTTCAGGCCGGTCAAGTTCGACGCGATCGCCCACCACCCGCATAGCGCTTGGCATGCACCGAGCGCAGCAAACGGCGTCGCTGACAGCGTCACGATCGGCACACTCTCGCGCTTAACGACGACGCTTGACAAGATCCAAGCCCGCGGCGGAATTCTCAACGGTTCGGTTAGTGGAGATGAGGCGCGGACTAAGCATCTCGATCTCGAGATCGATGAGTTCGGCATCCAGACCAACCCCCCAGACGCCTGGTCGGGCGTTTCGCTTCGCAGTCAGGACGATTACCTGCAGGAGGCCGCATACATTGCCTGGCGCAATTCGCGCGTCAAGCTGTTTGCCCAATATCTATGGCAGGACGAGCCACTAGACAAGATCAGCGTCACGGCGGGTTCGTGGCAATCAGGCCTCTATTTCGAGGACGGTCGAGCGAAACCATCAGCGCTTTCATTCCCGAATCCATTCTGGGTCGATCTACCAAAGCGCTCTCATCAGGCCACGGTCTGGGGGCAGGTCCGCCCGGGCGGCGAAACCACTGTCAGTGTGCAGTCGCGCACCGCCGGTTTCGCTCGCTACGCTGCGCTGCGCACGGTCAAGACCAACCGCCTCGGTTACTTCAGCTTCAAGACAGTCGTGCGCGCTAAAACGGCCTTTCGCTTCTACTACGCCTCGGACTCGGTGGTTACCTCGTCGGTCCGGACCGTAACGCCGCGATAAACGGCTGCTTTTACGGGTGCGAACCGGCGCATGCGGCCGCTCTGGCTGCTTACATGTAGGTATGAACCGACCGTTCTTCATTGCGGCGCTGCTTGCCGTGCTCGCACTCGTTATCGCTGCGCCCGCCGGCGCAAATTCATCGCTGAAGATTGGCGTCGACGACGACGGGTTGATGCAACGCTCGCCGGAGACGACGAACCCAGTCGCGGCTCAGTGGCAGCAGAACGGCGTCGACCAGAGCAGGCTGACACTCGTCTGGACGCGGATCGCTCCGACTCCGTCGGCCAGCAAGATGCCGGCCGGCTTCAACCCTCGTGATCCAAACAGTCCGGGCTACAACTGGGGCGATGTAGACCGTGCGGTGGCGGCGCTTGAGGCGAACAAGATCGACGTCTCGATCCTAGTTGCCTCGCCAAATCCATACTGGGCGTCGCTCGTTCCATCGCGTCGCAGCAACACCTACAAGCCGGACCCGAAAGCGCTCGGCGACTTCATGTACGCGATCGCTACTCGCTACAAGGGCCGCGTGTCGAGCTACCTGCCGATGAATGAGCCGAACCTTTGGCAATACATCACTCCTCAGTACTCATGCACCTCCAAGTCGGCGAAGAGCTGCACACTCGCCGGCGCGGCGATCTACCGTGACCTTTATCGCAGCGCCTACAGCGCGGTTAAGTCAGCCGACCCAGCAGCCGCAGTTTGGATTGGGGCGCTCGCGCCGCACGGCAAGCCAGGAATCTCGCCTACGGCTTCCTCGCCCGGCCCGCTCGCCTTCTTCCAGGCGATGGCATGCGTGAAGTCGAACTATGCGGTCGACAAGAAAAGCCCAGGCTGCAAGACATACAAGCCACTGATTACCGAAGGCATTGCGCACCACCCGCACACCGTGATGCTCTCGCCCACTCAGCGTGATCCGGGCGACGCGATTACGACAGCAAACATCTCGACGCTGGCTGCGATCTTCGATCGCCTTCAGGCCAAGGGCCGAATCCTAAATGGCACGGTGTCCGGCTCGGCTCAGAAGCGCACGAAGCTCGACCTCTATCTCGACGAGTACGGCGTGCAAACCAACCCGCCGGACAAGCTACAAGGACTTTCGCTGACGAAGCAGGATGAGTACTACCAGCAGGTCGCCTACATGATGTGGAAGAACCCGCGCGTCAAGCTTCTGGCGTTCTACCTCTGGTACGACGAGCCCTACACGCAGGCCAAGAGCTGGGCTTGGCAATCCGGCATGTACTTCTCAAGCGGCAAGATCAAGCCCTCCGGGCAGAGCTTCCAGCATCCGTTTTGGGTCGACCTCCCGAAAGGATCGAAGAGCGCCACTGTTTGGGGGCAGGTACGCCCAGCGCCCAGCGGCAAGGTGATTGTTCAGAGCCGGCGCGGCAGCTCGGGGACGTTCACGACGCTGAAGACGGTTCCAACCAACGGCGACGGTTACTTCTCGTTCAAAACTACGGTTTCATCGGCGCGTTCGTTCCGCTTTCTATACGGCAGCCCGGCGCAGAGCTCCGAAGTACGGACGGTCACGCCGCGCCGAAAGTAGTGATGCTGTCCGCGGGGCAATTCCTACCGATGGCAGCGCGCGCTGCCTCTGTACTTGGAGCCAGTCTCCTAATGGTTGGGTTGACTCCGGGCCAGTCGCTTGCCGCGACAAGGGAACACGCGATGGTGGGGATTACCGATCCTGTAATCACCGGCCCGACCGCCGGCCTGCTTGAGGCAATGGCGCCGCGCTGGCGTTCGTCGGGGATCGAGATCGCATCGGTTACAGCGGATTGGCGTGAGATTGCGCCGGAGCAAGACGCGAAGGTTCCCCCTGCTGGATTCGACGGCGCCGACCCGTCCTCCCCGCTCTACAGCTGGGCCAATCTCGACCGCGTGATCAGCGTTCTGCGCGACAACAAGATCGAGCCGCTGCTCACGATCACCGGCCCAGGCCCACTCTGGAGCAGTAGCGACCCCGAGCGCGGCAGCGCTCGGTACCGACCCGATCCAACGCTCTTCACTGCCTTCGCTAAGGCCGTTGCACTCCGCTATGGCGCCCAGGTTGGGCGCTACATCGTCTGGTATGAGCCCAACGATGCGGCCAATTTACGGCCGCAGTCGTATTGCTCGAAGGGGTCCTGCTCACCTCGGTCGCCCGAAACTTACCGCGGCATCTACAACAGCGCGGCGCCGGCGATTCGCGACGCCGACAAGGGAGCGGCCGTCTACGCTGGCGCGCTTGCCGGGCGTGGCCGTGCGCCGGAAGATGCCGACGATCCGCTCGCGCCGATCGCCTGGCTGCGAGCATTCGGGTGCCTCGACACACAAGACAACGCCGATCGCAGTTCGACCACCTGCGACAGCTTCGAGCGCAGCGCAATAGACGGACTCGCCTACCACCCTGACCAACGCGCCGGGGCGCCTTCGAAGCGTCTCAGCAACACTCTTGAGGCCGGGATTGGCGACAGCGAGCGGCTTACGCGCGTCTTGGACGCGATGCAGCTTACGGAGGGTGTTGTCAACGCCGCGGATTCCAGCGCCCCGATCGATCTCTATTACAGCGAATGGGGTTACCAGACCAATCCGCCCGATATTTTCAGCGGCGTAGCTCTTCCGACCCAGAGCCGCTGGCTTCAAGAAGGAGCGAAGATTGTTTACAGCCAACCGCGCGTAAAACTACTCAGTCAGTACCTCTGGCGAGACGAGCCGGTCCGCGATTCTGGCCAGGGCGTAGATGCCTACGCCGGCGGGCAGAGCGGTCTTTACGGCTTCGATGGTGTCGCCAAACCAGCGGCCGTCAGCTTCCCGAATCCATTCTGGGTGACATCGCCATCCGGCAGTCGCAGCGCCAACCTCTGGGGTCAAGTTAGGCCCGGCGGTGCTCACAGCGTCTCGATCGAGCGACGGATTGGTCGGCGCCCATACCGTGAGGTAGCCCAAGCCGAAACCGATTCCCAGGGTTACTTCAAAGTCGTATTGCCGCTTGGGACGACGGCAAAGTTCCGCTATTCATGGAACCCCGGTAGCAGCCCTAAGGGGCGCCGCTACTCAGATGCAATGACGATAAAGCCGCGCTGAGCGACGATCAGGCGCGGGTGAAGCGTCGTCCAGCAACCGGCGAGGAATCTTCGTCGATCTTCTTCTTCGCAGTTACGCCGGCAGCTTCAAGCACGTCGTCGCCGCCGCCTGACTTGGCGTTCGCCTCGGCCTCCATTGCTGCCAGCCGCTCGGGCGTCATCGCTTCAGCGTCTTCGTTTTCGGCCAGCCACTCTGCGGCCTCAGCCGCAGCGGCCTCGTCGCGCACAACCGTCTTACCGGAGTCGTAATAGCGATCAATCTCAGCGAATAGCTCGTCGACCAGGCGGTCTGTTGGGACCTTTTTCAGCGGCTCACCCTTCGAGAAGATCATCCCAGCATCCTTAGCGCCTGTAATGCCAAAGTCGGCGTGCCGGGCCTCGCCGATGCCGTTGACGGCGCAGCCGAGCACTGAGACCTCGATCGCATCTGGGTAGGCAGCAAGACGCTCTTCAATCTCGACCACAACCGAATCCATGTCGAATTGCAGACGGCCGCAGGTAGGGCAAGCGATCAGCACAGGCCCGCGCTCGCGCAGCTTCAGCGCCTTGAGAATCTCCCAGGCAACCTTGACCTCTTCCTCCGCGTGGAAGGTCGAGAGTGAGATTCGGACCGTGTCACCAATGTCATCGG
>JBAXGJ010000101.1:0-4935 GCA_037139475.1 Actinomycetes bacterium | reverse complement strand
GCCCCCGTAGCTCAGTTGGATTAGAGCGGCCGGCTTCTACCCGGCAGGTCCCAGGTTCGAGTCCTGGCGGGGGCATCGCGCCGCGGCCGTTGCTACGCGTCCCCTAAGCCGTACACTGCGCCCTGCGCGGTGGGTGTAGCTCAGTTGGTAGAGCTCCTGGTTGTGGTCCAGGCGGTCGCGGGTTCGAGTCCCGTCACTCACCTTCCGCCGGCGGTTACTTAGTCAGCTCGCAACCAGGTAGGCCAGCGGCCTTGGCAGCAGCGTTGGCCTTCGCGACGGCGGCTTCGAAGCGAACGCCGGTCTTGAGGAAGGCGGCGCTCAGCACGCCTTGGTCGGCTGCTGCGGCGGCGGCCTCGTTGGTGGCCGGGATCGCTTTGAACGAGGTCAGCCAAGCGTTGAACTGGGCGCTGGCATTGGCTGGCGGGTCAAGCTGGCTGAGCTTCTCGACGGCGGCGTTGAAGAGTGCGGCCGAGTTGGTCTGCACCGTTTTCGTCTCGGCGCTAGTTGTCGGCATCGACTGAGCGTTGACCTTGTCAAAGACTGCCGTGCAGATCGCGGCGGCGTCAGCCTTGAAAGTTGTGCTGGAGGTGGTAGCCGAATCGGTTGAGCTGGAGCCACAGCTAGCGAGGGCTGCAGCCAGGACTACTCCGAGCAGCATTGAGGTCGCGTGGAGACTTTTCATGTGCGCAAAGCTAATAATCCGCCCGGCGGAATTCAAGTCGTCCGTCAGTCGCTGCGGTTGAAGCGGCCACGCGCCAGTGTCGTCAGCAGTACTGCCCAGTCTCCGGCGGCGGAGAGCAGGTGGCCGACGGGGCCGGTTACGACCCAGGTTTCGATCCTGCGCGGCAGGGGCTGGCGGTTGTTGGCCACGCCCTGACGCTATCGTGCCGCCGATGAGCACAGTCACTGCCAACGTCAAAGAGCTGCCCGATTCGCGCGTCCGCGTGGAGGTCGAGGTACCGATCGCAGAGCTCGATCGCCGGATCGCTCAAACCGCCCGTTCGATGGGCAAAGAGATGAAGATGGCCGGTTTTCGCAAGGGCAAGATCCCAGCCGAGGTCGTAATTCAGCGGATTGGCCGTGACGCAGTCGTCGATGAGACGATCCGCGGCTCGCTCGGTCACTGGTACACCGAAGCTGTCGAAGGCGCGCGCCTAGCGATCGTCGGTCAGCCCGAGGTTGAACTTGGCGAACTGCCGCCGGCTGGCGAGGATCTGAAGTTCAGCTTTGAGGTCGGCGTGCGGCCGGTCGCCAAGCTCGGCAAGTACAAGGGGCTGAAGGTTGAGCGCCGCGAAGCGGTTGCCGACCCGGAAGCGATCGACGAGCAGATCGAAGAGCTGCGCGGACGGATGGCGAGCCTTGAGACCGTTGAAGAAGCCGCCGCAACCGGCGATTTTGTCGTGATGAACTACGTCGGCTCAATCGACGGCGAGGTATTTGAAGGCGGAGAGGGGACCGACCAGCTGATCGAGCTCGGCTCGGGCCGTCTGATCCCAGGCTTTGAGGAGCAGCTAGAAGGAGTCAAGGCCGGCGAAGAGCGGACCGTCAAGCTCGCATTCCCTGAGGACTACCAAGCTGAAGAGCTGGCCGGCAAGGACGCCGAGTTCGCGGTAACGGCGACAGAGATTCGCCGCCGCATTCTGCCCGAGCTAAACGATGAGTTCGCGAATGAGGCCGCTGGGCTCGAGACGATCGCCGAGCTGCGCGAGGACCTCGCGACGCAGATGCTCGCGGCCGATGGCGACAAGGCTGAGGAAGATTTCCGCGAAGCGGTGCTCGACGCCGTCGCCGACAACGCCAAGATCAACCTGCCCCAGCCGCTCGTTGACGCGCGCGCCAGCGAGCTGCTCGACCGCATGCTCCACCAGCTCTCACACCAGGGCATCAGCCGCGAGATGTACTTCCAGATCTCCGGCCGCACGGAAGAGGAGATGCTCGGCGAAAGCGCCGAGGCGGCGCAGAAGAGCTTGCGCCATGAGGCGGCACTAGTGGCCGTCGTTGAATCCGAGGACATTCAGCCAGGCGACGGCGACATCCTGACCGCGCTGCAGGCCTCGGCCGCACAGGAACAGACGACGCCGGAGAAGCTGCGTGAGCGGCTAGAGAAGGCCGGTCGCCTTGACGACCTGATCGAAGAGATCTCGCAGCGCCAAGCGCTCGACCTAATCGTCGAGAGCGCAGTAGCCACTAGCCCTTCCTGAAGCTCCGTTTCGGCGCCTCTCCGTTGCTAGTGTGGACAGCTCCATCTGCGAGCAAAGTTGCACGTGGGAGGAATCAACCCAGCCGACCGAAACAAAGCGAGGAACATGAGCCCCCTAGTCCCAATGGTCGTTGAGCAGACCTCACGCGGAGAACGTTCGTTTGACATCTACTCGCGCCTTCTAAACGAGCGAATCATCTTCCTCGGCAGCCAAGTTGACGACCAGATCGCCAACCTCGTTGTCGCACAGCTGCTCCACCTTGAGTCGCAGGATCCCGACAAGGACATCTCGATCTACATCAACTCGCCCGGTGGATCGGTCTATTCCGGCCTCGCGATCTACGACACGATGCAGTTCGTCAAGCCTGACGTATCGACGATCTGTGTTGGTATCGCGATGTCGATGGGCGCACTGCTGCTAGCGGGCGGGGCGCCAGGCAAGCGGATGGCTCTGCCTAACGCCAAGATCCTGATCCATCAGGTCAGCTCCGGCTTTGAAGGCCAGGCGACCGACATTGAGATCCACGCCAAGGAGATCATCGACGTCCGTCAGCGGCTTGATCACATCCTCGCCGAGCACACCGGCCAGGAGTACGACAAGGTCCGCGGAGACACCGAACGTGACTACTTCATGTCGGCCGAAGAGGCCGCCTCGTACGGGATAATCGACAAGGTGATCGCCAAGCATTAGCTGGGCGGCGCCTGCGTTTAGACGAAGGGGAAAACAATGGCGCGTCCAACTGATTCAAGCGAGCAGCTGCTCTGTAGTTTCTGCGGCAAGTCGCAGCGGCAAGTCAAGAAGCTGATCGCCGGCCCCGGCGTCTACATCTGTGACGAATGCATCGATCTTTGTAACGAGATCATCGATGAAGAGCTCGCAGTTCCATCTTCGTTTGACGTCGAAAACCTTCCACGCCCGAAGGAGATCTACGACTTTCTCGACGAATACGTAATCGGCCAGGATGAGGCCAAGCGGACGCTTTCGGTTGCCGTCTACAACCACTACAAGCGGATTCAGATGTCGCAGGACGACGACAGCGAGATCGAGCTGCAGAAGTCGAACATCCTGCTGCTCGGCCCGACCGGCTGCGGCAAGACGCTGCTGGCACAGACGCTCGCCAAGCTGCTCAACGTTCCATTCGCGATCGCCGACGCGACCGCGCTGACCGAGGCCGGCTACGTCGGTGAGGACGTCGAGAACATTCTGCTGAAGCTAATTCAGGCCGCCGACTACGACGTCAAGAAGGCCGAGACCGGGATCATCTACATCGACGAGGTCGACAAGGTCGCTCGCAAGTCAGAGAGCCCTTCGATTACGCGCGACGTCTCGGGAGAGGGTGTGCAGCAGGCGCTGCTGAAGATCCTCGAAGGGACGACCGCGAGTGTGCCGCCGCAGGGTGGGCGCAAGCACCCGCACCAGGAGTTTCTGACGATCGACACGACCAACATCCTCTTCATCTGCGGCGGCGCCTTCGCCAATCTCGACAAGGTGATCGAGAAGCGCGTGGGCCATAAGGGGATCGGCTTTGGCGCCGCAATCTCAGCTCGCAGCGAACATGACCCCGGCAAGATTTTCGCCCAGTGCCTGCCTGAGGACCTCGTCAACTACGGCCTGATTCCAGAGTTCATCGGCCGCCTGCCGGTCACCAGCGCCGTCCATCAGTTGACGCGTGAGGACTTAATCTCAATCCTGACTGAGCCGCGCAACGCGCTGACGAAGCAGTTCCAAACCTTCTTCGCCTTCGACGGCATTGAGCTGGTCTTCGCCGACGATGCGCTCGACAGCGTTGCCGACAAGGCGCTTGAGCGCGAAACCGGCGCGCGCGGCCTCCGCTCAATCATCGAAGATGTGCTGCTCGAGGTTCAGTTCGAGCTGCCTTCTCGTGGCGACGTGAAGAAGTGCGTCGTTACGCGCGAGTCGGTAGAGAACGGCTTCCCGCCAACGCTTGTGACCGAATCGGTCGATGACGACCGCGATCAAGATCAACAGCTCCCCGAGGCCAGCTAGCGCGATGAAGCCAAACCTGAAGACGATCCCCTGGATGGCCGCGATGCAGGCAACGATGGTCGTGACCGACCACTGGCGCCGAATCGACCCGAAAGACCGTTCGAAGGCGCTGAAGACGCTCGCCGATTCGCGCGGCCTGCCGAACCGAATGACCAACGCGCAGCGCGAGCACTTGATCGAAGTGGCTCGCAAAATCGATCACCGCGGCCTGATCGCCGACCTCGCCCCGATCCCCGTTCCGGGGCTTCGCGGCGGCCGCAAGAAGCGCTGAGCACCCGCCCGGCGCCGCGCGCGCCGTAGACTCAGCCGCCGTGCCTGACTTCGCTGATAAGACGCGCTTCGAGCCGGCTGAAGCCGAGCCGCAGATGATGCAGCGTTGGCTCGGCTCCGGCCTCTTCCACGGCAAGGCCGAAGGAACTGCCGACGAGAACTACTCAATCGCGATCCCGCCGCCGAACGTAACCGGCGCTCTGCACATGGGCCACGCGCTGAACGGCTCGATTCAAGACACGCTGATTCGCTTCCATCGGATGCGCGGCCGCAACACGGAGTGGATCCTCGGCACCGACCACGCCGGGATCGCCACGCAAACGCAGGTTGAAAAGAAACTGATCGAAGAGGGCAGCTCGCGCGAAGAGCTCGGCCGCGACGCATTCGTTGAGCGCGTCTGGGAATGGCGCGAGCAGTTCGGCGGCACAATCATCGAACAGTTCGGCCGCCTCGGCGC
>JBAXGJ010000100.1:0-5022 GCA_037139475.1 Actinomycetes bacterium | reverse complement strand
AGCACGTGGAAGGTGACGTTTTCGAGCGCCGAGTCGTAGGCCGCCGGTACGTGCCAGGCCCACATCGCGACGATGTAGAGCACGACCGCAACCCAAGGGTGCATCAGCGGCCCTAGCGCGCGCTCCAGCGCTTGCAGGCGCCGCGTCGCCGGTCGCAGCAGAATCTTGTTCAGGCCGAGGATGCAGAAGATCGGTACGAGGTCGAGCAGCAACATGTGCTGGGCCATGTGAAAGCTGAAAGATTGCTCGGCGAGAACGTCGATCGGCGAGAGCAGTGCGGTAGCTAGTGCGGTCAGGCCGACCAAGAAGCTGAGCAGGCGCCAGACGGGCGCCGCGATGGCTCCATCGGCGCGGCGCACTCTCCACCAGCGCGGTAGATAGAGCCCGCCGAGGATCAAGATCATCAGGATCGGCCCTGGGTCGATCGTCCATGAGCTGTCGGCCGCGTGAGCGAGCGGCAGGATCAGAGTTGTTACAGGCATCAGCCTTGATCGTCGCAGACAGCTGCTGGCGGCGATGCGATTGGCGCGCCAAAGTTGCCGTGATGCTTCACGCGGCGCTCAATCTGCTCGTCCCGCCGCTCTGCTGGGCTTGCCGCAAGCGAGCGGATGATCGTCTCTGTGAGGAGTGCCGTCTGCAGCTCCCTTGGATCGAGCCGTTGGCGGCGCGTCGCCGCGGTAGCGTTCTGGACCACCACTGGTCGCCGCTTGAGTTCGAAGGGCCGGCGCGGGCGCTAGTCCACGCGCTCAAGTTCCACTCCGCCACCGCGCTCGCGGCGCTGATGGCGCGCCAGTTAGTTGACGCGCTGCCGCCACGCGCCTTCCCAACCGGCGCCGCCCTCGTTCCCGTCCCCGCCAGCCCAATCCGTCTTCGCCAGCGAGGCTTCGACCACGCCGAGCTGCTGGCGGTGGCGCTGTCGCGGATCGTAATGCTGCCGCGCCAGCGGCCGCTTCGGCGCGAAAGATCGATCGCCCGAGGGCAGCGAGGCCTGGGCCGCAGCGATCGCTTGGGCGGCCGCGGCCTGCAGGTGCGGGCGGCCGGCAAGGCGCCGCTTCAAGCAATCCTGGTCGACGACGTGTGCACTACAGGCGCGACGCTTGAGCTCTGCGCAAAGGCGCTGCTCGGAGCCGAAACTTGCCGCGTAAGCGCTGTGACTTATTGCTCTGTTGCTTAGCGCTCGTCGGTGGTACATTTGAAATAACTCCATCACGAAAAAGGACTCCCTATGCGTATCGACCTGACCGGGACCAATATCGAGATCAATGGAGAGCTGCGCGCGCTCGTGGCTAAGCGCTTCGCCAAGATCAAACGCAGAGTGCCCGAGCATGTCCACTGCGAGGTGATCCTCGCCGAGGAACACAACCCGAAGATTGCTGACGGCCAGAAGGCTGAAGCGAACCTCCACATCAAGGGTGGCACGATCAACGCCAAGGCTCACGAGCGCGACATGGCGGCGGCGATTGGCCATATCGCCGACGAAGTTGTGCGCCAACTGAACCGTCGCGGTGACAGGGCGCGCGCCCACAGCCGGGCCGGCGCCGACACAATCCGTCACGGCCACCCGCAGGGCGCCGTTTAAGCAGGCTCGCCGGGCGCCGCGCGCGGCTACACTTCGGGCAATGGGTTTGCTCGAAAAAGCACTAAACGTCGGCGAAGGAAAACAGTTTCGTCAGTACGAGAAGCGCGTTTCAGAGATCGCCTCGTTTGAGGACCAGCTAGTCGCGCTCAGCGATGAAGAGCTGCGCGGCCGGATGGACCTACTGCGCGAGCGCGTGCGCGAGCAGGGCGAGTCGCTCGACAGCGTGCTGCCGGAGTGCTTCGCAATCGTCCGTGAGGCTGGTCGTCGATTCCTCAACATGCGTCACTTCGACGTGCAGCTGATCGGCGGCATGGTGCTCCACGGCGGCAACATCGCCGAGATGAAGACCGGCGAAGGCAAGACGCTCACGGCGACGCTGGCCGTCTGCCTCAACGCGCTCTCCGACAAGGGCGTCCACCTCGTAACCGTCAACGACTACCTCGCTCGCCGCGACGCCGAGTGGATGAGCCCGATCTACGACGGGCTTGGATTCAGCTGGGGTGTGCTCCAGAACATGCAGGATCCGGATGAGAAGCTGGCCGCCTACGCCTCCGACATCACCTACGGCACAAACTCCGAGTTCGGCTTCGATTATCTGCGCGACAACATGGCGCAGACGCTCGAAGAGAAGGTTCAGCACGGCGGCAGGATCGGCGAGGACGGCCGCCCGCTAGCGATGCACAACTTTGCGATCGTCGATGAGGTCGACAACATTTTGATCGATGAGGCGCGGACGCCGCTGATCATCTCCGGCGCGCCTGAGGCCGCTGCCGACTCCTACGGCAAGTTCGCCAAGTTGGCGCCGCAGATGGTCGCCGGTAAGACGCCGGAGGGGATGGATCCGCGCGCGAAGAAGGATTTCGTCGCCGACTTCGATTACGAGTTCGACGAGAAGCACAAGACCGTTGCGATAACCGAGCGCGGCGTCGGCAAGGCCGAGCAGTTCATGAACATCGACCACCTCTACCGGGCCGAGAACGGGCCGCTGGTCAATCACCTGATTCAGTCGCTGAAGGCTCAGAGCCTTTACAAGCGCGACGTCGACTACGCCGTGATCGACGGCGAAGTGCGGATCATCGATGAGTTCACCGGCCGCATCCTCGAAGGGCGCCGCTGGTCGGAAGGGCTCCACCAGGCGGTTGAGGCGAAGGAGGGCGTTCGCGTCCAAGAGGAGAACCAGACGCTGGCCACGATCACGCTGCAGAACTTCTTCCGCCTTTACGACAAGCTCTCAGGGATGACCGGTACCGCCCTGACCGAGGCGACCGAGTTCATGAAGATCTACAAGCTTGGCGTCGTTCAGGTGCCGACAAATCAGGGCCTCGTGCGCGAGGACCAGAACGATCAGATCTACAAGACGAAGGATGGCAAGTGGAGCGCCGTTGCTCGCGAGATCGAAGTCCGCCACGGTAAGGGCCAGCCGGTCCTCGTCGGCACGATCTCGGTTGAGATCTCGGAGCTGCTCGGTTCGATGCTGGCGCAGCGCGGAATCCCACACACTGTCCTCAACGCGAAGCCCGAGTACGCCGAACGTGAAGGCGAGATCATTGCCGAGGCCGGCCGCCCCGGCGCCGTCACGATCGCCACCAACATGGCCGGCCGTGGCGTCGACATCAAGCTTGGCGGCAGCCCTGAGCACCTTGCTCGCGAAGAGCTGATCGCCAGCGGCGTCAAGCCGCACGAGCCTGAGTTTGCTGAGCAGATGCCGGCCCTGATCGTCGAGCAGGAAGCAAAGGTCGCCGATGCCCGCGAGGCTGTGCTCGAATCCGGCGGGCTCTTCATCGTTGGTACCGAGCGCCACGAGTCGCGCCGGATCGACAACCAGCTCCGCGGCCGCGCCGGCCGTCAGGGTGATCCGGGCGAGTCGCGTTTCTTCCTCAGCGCTGAGGATGACCTAGTCAGGCTTTTCGCCGGCGATCGTATTTACAAGATCCTCGACCGCCTCGGTGGCACCGACGAGGATGGCAACGAAGAGCCGATCGAGGCCGGGATGCTCTCGAAGCAGATCGAAAAGGCTCAGCGCAAGGTTGAGGAGCAGAATTTCCTGATCCGCAAACGCGTGCTCGAGTACGACGACGTGATGAACGAGCAGCGCCGCGTCGTTTACGCCTACCGCGACGAGGTTCTCGAAGGCGTCGACCTCGGCGACCAGGCACGGACCGAGATCGCCGAAGTGGCCCGTCGCCTCGTCGAGGAGTACACACCGAGCGACTACGTCGAGGATTGGGATTTGGCTGGACTGTTCGTAGCGCTCAGCGACATCATGCCGGTCGGAACGCTCGACAACGAGCTGACGGCGGGCGGAGTTCTGGCCAGCAACCTTGACCGCAACTCACTGACAGACCGCGTCGTCGATGAAGCGATGGCCCTATATGACGGCCGCGAGGAGGAGCTTGGCGACGAGTTGATGCGCGCGCTGGAGCGCTATCTGCTGCTGCAGACGATCGATCAGCGCTGGAAAGAGCACCTCTACGACATGGACTACCTGCGCGAGGGAATCCACCTGCGCGGTTTCGCGCAGATCGACCCGCTCGTCGCGTACAAGAACGAGGCCTTCACGCTCTTCGGCGATCTGATGAATTCGATCTGGGCCGACTTTGCGCGGATGGTCTACCACGTCGAGGTTGAGGTCGAAGTTGATCAGTCAGAAGGCCAAGCTCCCTTTGCGCCTGCACCATCTTCACCGATCGCCGCGCAGGCGATCAACTATTCATCCGGTGGCGGCACCGGCGCGCTTGAAGCTGCGGCCGCTGGTGGCGGCGTAGCTGAAGTCGCCTATGCCGGCGAGGAAGAGATGGTTGAAGCCGAGCCGGTAGAGCAGCGCGTCCTTGACGCCGACGAGCAGGTTGGTCGTAACGACCCCTGCTGGTGCGGCTCGGGCCAGAAGTTCAAGAAGTGCCACGGCGCCTGAGCGGCTCCCTGCGAGCGAGCCGTTTCGCTGCTAGCGTCGCCAGTTGTGGCTACTGGACCAAATCTCGAGTCGGCACCGCAGCGCCTCAGCGCTGTAACTGAACAACTGAGCGAGCTTTCCAGCTTCCTTGACCCTGACGAGCTGGCCCGCCAGGTCGCTGAGCTTGAAGCGCGCATGGGCGCCGAGGGATTCTGGGACAACCAAGATGAAGCTGCCCGCGTCAGTGCTGAGCACGCCCGCGTCTCGCGCCGCCTCGAACGCTGGCAGGAGCTCTCGGGCGATGGTGATGACCTGGCGACAATGTTGGAGCTGGTCGATGAGGACTCGTCGCTGGCCGGTGAGTTTGAAGGCCAACTGATTGACGTCGAGCGGCGCCTCGCAGCCTTTGAGGAAGAGCGCCTATTCGCCGGTGACTACGACGCTGGTGACGCGCTCGTGACCGTGAACGCCGGCGCCGGCGGGACCGACGCTCAGGATTGGGCTGAGATGGTCCTGAGGATGATGATGCGCTGGGCCGAGAGCCGCGGCTTTG
>JBAXGJ010000099.1:0-5036 GCA_037139475.1 Actinomycetes bacterium | reverse complement strand
AAGCAGCCCGGCGCCACCTTGCGATTCCGATCAGCGCCACGATCAGCGATCAGCAGGTCGAGCAGGTTGTCGACGCTACCCGCGCCGCGCTCGGCTAATGCGCGTCTGGGTCGATCTAACAAATTCGCCGCACGTGCTCGTACTGGCGCCGGTTATTGAGCGGCTGCGAGCGCGTGGCGTCGAGGTTGAGGTGACGGCCCGCGACTTCGCGCAGACGGTTGCGCTCTGTGAACTGCACGGGATCGACGCGACCGTGATCGGCCATCACCGCGGCGGCAAGCTGGCGGCGAAGGCCCGTGGCCTTGTCGACAGATCGCTGGCGATGCGTAGCTGGGCCCGCGGGCGCAACTTCGATCTGGCGATTGGGCACGGCTCAAACGACGTCAACGTTGCTGCGCGGATGCTCGGCGTTCCGGCCGCAACGATGTTCGATTACGAATGGGCAACCGTCCAGCACAACGTCAACTGCCGGCTTGCGCAGGCCGTCGTCGTTCCCGACGCAATCCCGCCGGAGCGGCTAGACCGCTACGGTGCGCGCGGCAAACTGCGCCGCTACCCGGGACTCAAAGAGGAGTACTACCTCGCCAACTTTGAGCCTGATAGCGCGGTGCTCTCGTTGCTCGGTATTGACAGCGACCAGCCGCTGGCGGTGGTCCGCACCCCGCCCGCCGTCTCTCTCTACCACCGCTTTGAGAACAGCGCCTTCAGCGAGGTGCTGATTCGCTTGCGCGAGCAGGGCCAGGTCGTCGTTCTGCCGCGGACCGATGAGCAGCGCGCCGAGCTGGCCGCTGCCGGCGGCTTCGTTATTCCCGAAGTTGCCATCGACGGGCCTTCACTGGTGGCGCTCGCCGACCTCGTCGTCAGCGCTGGTGGGACGATGAACCGCGAGGCCGTCGCGCTCGGCACGCCGGTGCTGACGACCTTCGAAGGAAAGATCGGCGCTGTCGACGAGAAGTTGATCGCCGAAGGGCGAATGGGCCGCCTCGATGACCCTGCCGCGGTCGTGCTCACCCGCCGCTCTGCTGGCGATGACGCAGCGGCGGATGCGGCGCGTGTGCGGCGCGATCCAGAGCTGTTGGTTGAGCTGCTGCTCAGCGCCGTTAACTGAGCTGCGAGCATCCTTGCGCGGCGCTGAAGGGAGAGTGCGTTAGAGCTAGAATCCCGCTCTGATGCGCAGTCGCCTCCACTCGGCGGTTTTCCCGCTCCATCGTCACTCAGTTGCGCAGCTGCTGGTTGACGGAGCGCTCTCCGCACTTGCTTACTTTCTAGCCTTCCGCCTCCGTTTCGACCAAGCGGCCGGACCGCCGCCGCGCTACGAGCGCCTGTTTGAGGAGACAGTTCCGTGGGTAGTCGCGCTAGCGCTCGTGATCTTCTTGCTGCTGCGCACCGAGCAACGCCAGTGGCGCTACGCAACTCAAGGCGATTACCTCGGCGTGCTGCAAGCAGTTGCGCTGCTGACCGTCGCGGTTGCTGGGCTGACGGCGCTGCTGCACCCGGTCAGCTATCAGTCGACTGGCGGCGAGATCAACGTGCTCGTCCCAACCGGCGTGCTGGCGCTCTTCTTCCTGCTGATGCTGCTGTTTGTTGGCGGCGTCCGTTTTGTCGCTCGAACCGTTCGCGAGCGACCAATCCGCGGTTTCCGCGCCGACAAGGATGCTCGCCGCGTGCTGATCATCGGCGCCGGTGACGGCGGCCGTCTGACGCTGCGTGAAATTCTTCGCAACCCAACGTTGGCACTCAACCCCGTCGGTTTTGTTGACGACGACCCGCTCAAGGCGGGCCTCCGGATTGACGGCGTCAAGGTGCTCGGCGGAACTGAACAGCTGGGGCGGATTCTCGACGAGGCTGAGCCCGATGAGATCTTGATCGCGATCCCGTCGGCGCCGGGCACTTTACGTGGTCTCGTTGTTCGCGCCGGTCGCGACCGAGGTATTCCCGTGCGAACCTTGCCTACCGTCTTCGAACTGCTGCAAGCTGGCTCCGGCCACGTTGTACGCCAAGTCCGTGAGGTTCAGGTCGAGGACATCCTCGGCCGCGAGCCGGTGCGGATGGAGCTCGACCGCGTGGGCGCCTACCTCTCAAAGGAGATCGTGCTGGTGACCGGCGCCGGCGGCTCGATCGGCGCCGAGCTTTGCCGCCAGATCGCCCGCATTGCGCCTCGTCGGCTGGTGATCCTCGATCACGCCGAAGACAACCTTTTTGCGATCCAACGCGAGCTGGAAGAGGACCGCCACGTTCACCCCTCATCGCTTACCGCAGTGCTGGCGGACTGCAAGGATGAGGCGCGGATGCGCGAGATCTTTGAGCAGCATCGCCCAACATTCGTCTTCCACGCGGCTGCCTATAAGCACGTTGGCTTGATGGAGACCAACCCGGTCGAGGCGGTTCGCAACAACGCCGTTGCGACGCGGCTCGTCGCCGAGCTGGCCGGCGAGGTTGAGGTTCATAATTTCGTTCTAGTGTCGACCGACAAGGCGGTAACCCCGGCGACAGTGATGGGTGCCTCGAAGGCGCTCGCCGAATACGCCGTCGAAGAGATGAGCTCGCGCTTCCCGAAGACCAACTACGCCTCGGTGCGGTTCGGCAACGTGCTCGGCTCTTCCGGTTCGGTCGTGCCGATCTTCCGTCGTCAGATCGCGCGCGGCGGTCCAGTGACCGTCACCGACGATCGGATGACGCGTTACTTCATGACGATTCCGGAGGCAGTCCAGCTGATTATTCGCTCCGGTTCGATCGCAAAGGGAGGCGAAATCTTCGTGCTCGAGATGGGCGAGCCGGTCTCGATCATTGGGCTGGCCCGCGACATGATTGAGCTTTCAGGTTTGGAACCCGACCGCGACATCGCGATCGAGATAATTGGTCGTCGGCCGGGCGAGAAGCTCCACGAGGAGCTCTTCAATCCGCACGAGCGGCCTCAGCCGACGCCAGCTGAGAAGATCGTTCACGCCTCGCGCGCAGCGCGTGATAGCGATGAGATCGCTGGCTGGTTCGCTGAGATTCAGGCGCTGACTGAGAGCGGCGACGCCGCAGCCCTCGCCGCCAAAGTCGCGGCCTTCACCGACGCCGATCGCCCACCCGATATTGCCGCCGCAGGCATCGATCAGCAGTCCAGCGACTCCAACGCATAAGATCAAGCGTCGATGACGCTGGTTCAAGCTGCTTTCTCGATCTCTGGCGGGATCGATCACATTGGTGCGCTCGCCGGCCTAGCCGCAGTTGTAGGCGTCGGCGTCCTCGCGGCGCTCTATGCATCGCAGGCTCGCGAGGTTAAGCGACTGCGCGACTGGGCAGGTCGTTCTCCTGAGCGCGATGCGGAGGCCGCGGAGAGAATCAGCGACGAGGCCGCGCGCCCGGCGCCAGCTACGCCGGCTGCCGCGACTGCCGGGGCAGCAACCGGGGCGGCAGCGACTGCGGCAGGGCGCCCACGCGCGCCGGTCACACCGCCCGCAACCGCGAAGCCAGCGGCCAAGCCGGTAACCGGCGCTGTACCAGGCCCATCGTCAACTCCGCCAGGCGGCGCAGTTCCCGGCAAGGCAGCGACCGGGGCAATCCCCGTCACGGGGGCAGCGGCGGCGGCAGCAGCGGCAGCCAAGCCGGTGACGGGGGCGACCCCGAGCACGCCTGCAAAACCAGAAGGAGCAGAGGCGAAGCCACCAGCCGAGCAGCCAGCTGCCGCGGCCGCAACCCCGCCGCCCGTGAAGCCGCCCGCCGCGCCACCGGTTCCGCCAGCCCCTCCCGCTGCTACCAGCGCCGCTGGCCGCGCAGCGCCACCACCCGCCCGGCCGCGCCCACGCACCGTCGCCCCGGCCCGCAATCCGACAGACGAGATAACGATCCCGCCAACTCGCCCGCCTGCTCCGCGCGCCAGCCGCCAGCCAGCCGACGAGCCGCCACAAGGGGGCAGGCGTTCACTACTGCTGGTGATTGTCGGTGGTCTCGCGATCATCGTGATCGCCTTCGTCCTAATAACCCAGGTCTTCGGCGGCAGCGATTCCAGCACGACATCGGTCCCGGCGACCAACAGCGTTGGGCCAGCGCCGACGGCGACCGATACGACGACCAGCGCCGCCGGCGGAGCAGTAGATAAGGCCACAACTCAGGTTGCCGTTTTCAACGGCACTACCGGCAGCGGCCTTGCGCGGGCTGCTGCTGACAAGCTTCAGGCCGCCGGTTTCACGAAGGTCGGTCCGGTCACTACGGCGCCCGATCAGACCGCCCAGACTTCGACTGTCTACTACGAGACAGGGGCCAAAGCGGCGGGCGACGAGGTTGCCACGACGCTTGGCCTAAGCAGCGCTGCAGTGATGCCGATCGATCAGAACATCCGCGTCCTCGGTCAGACCGCAGTCGTTGTCGTAGTGCTAGGCGCCGACCAGGCGCAGTGATCTACCTCGCCAGGCACGGTCAGACCGCCTACAACTTGGAGGGGCGCTTTCAGGGCTGGGGCGACGTCCCGCTTGATCAGCTAGGACGCGAGCAGGCCCGCCAACTTGCCGTTGCGGTGGCCGAGGTTGAGCCGGTGACGCTCGTTTCGAGCAACATCGCTCGCGCGCTTGAGACCGCAACGATCGTCTCGGAGCTAGTTGGGCTGGAGTTGCAGATTGATCGGCGCTTTGCTGAAACAGAGACCGGCGACTGGACCGACCGCAGCTTCGCCGAGGTTGCCGCTGAGGACCCGGAGGCGTTCGCGGCCTTCGTCGAACTGCAGCCAGACTGGGGCTTCCCGGGAGGTGAGAGCTTTGCCACGCAGGCTGCACGTGTGGCGGCGGGGCTGGACGATTGGCGCGCGCGCAGCGAAACTGGACCTACTGTGATCATCTGCCACGGCAACGTGATCCGCCTTGCACTGCGTGATGCAGGCAGGGATGGGTCGGAGCGCCCCGACAATGGGAGCCTGGTGGCGCTTTGACGCGGCTCGCTCAAGTCGTCTTTGCGCTGCTTGTAATCGCCACTGGCGGGGCCTTCTTTCTGGCGCAGAAACTTAAGACTGCCGATCCGGTGCTGCTCTCGTTCCGACTTAAGTCGGAGGCGATCTC
>JBAXGJ010000098.1:0-5037 GCA_037139475.1 Actinomycetes bacterium | reverse complement strand
CGCTGGGCGTTGATGCTGGCCGCCCCGGAAGCGCCACTTGCTTTGGCTTTCGCGCCGGCTGCGCGCCGCGCCGTCAGCACGCGCGCCGCGCGCCGGCGCGTGAGGCCGCGCGCCGGGCTGCGCAGCTGCGCCGCTACTTGGCTTGCGCGCAGGCAGCGCTTGGCGCCGCCGCGTTGGGCGAGCCCGGTTGCTGACACCGTCATCGTGACGAGCTCCTTCAAGCCGTCGCAGCCGACCGTCTTTGGCGCCGGCTGGACGATCACTAGCGCCGCTCCGGCCGAACCAGCGCAGGCCTCAGCAGCTGCATTACCGCGCGCCGCGCGGACGCCGCCGAGCTTCGCAAGGGCTGCCGCCGCGCCGCTCTCGCTGACGCCTGCCCCTAGCACGATCCGCGATGGCCCGGAGCTGGTGCCTGCTGAGTTGCCGCCAGAGCTCGCGAGCACCGCGACCAAGACGACGATCAGCAACGCGGCCGCGCCGAGCCCGGCAACCAGCAGCCCGGAGGGCCGCCGCCGACCACCGCCACCGTCGCCCGGTCCGTTCTTCCCAGGGTCACCTGCCGCGGCCTTTTCAGCGCCAGGCTCGGTGGCGCCGCTACGTAGGTCGCCTTCGATCTCGCGCAGCCGACGCTCAAGCCCACTGAGGGTGTCGCGTACGTCGCCTGGCTGCTCGTCGCTCATTGCCTGGCTGACGCTACCTGCTGGCGGGCAATTCAGCCGCCGAGAATCTCGATTGCGATCTCAGCAACCTGCGTCGGTGTGCGCCCAACGCGCACGCCCTTCGCCTCAAGCGCCTCGGCCTTTGCTGCCGCAGTTCCCTTCGAACCGGAGACGATCGCGCCGGCGTGCCCCATCGTTTTGCCTGGGGGCGCGGTAAAACCAGCGATGTAGCCGACGACCGGCTTGGTCACGTGCTCGGCGATGTACTCAGCTGCGACCTCCTCGGCGTCGCCGCCGATTTCGCCGCTCATCACGATCAGCTCGGTCTGGTCATCGTTCTCGAACAGCTCCAGAACGTCGACGAAGCTGGTGCCTGGGATCGGATCACCTCCGAGGCCAACGATCGACGAGTTGCCGAAGCCCTTCTGGGCTAGCTCGTTGCCGATCTGGTAGGTCAGCGTGCCGGAGCGCGACATCACGCCGACGTTGCCTTCCTTGAAGAACGAGGCGGGGATGATGCCGACATTCGCTTTTCCTGGCGAGAGCACGCCGGGGCAGTTCGGGCCAATCAGTCGCACTCCCGGCATCCGCTTGATCTGCGTGTAGACGCGCAGCTCCTCATGGGCGGGAATTCCTTCGGTGATCGCGATGATCGTCTCGATCCCCGCATCGGCAGCTTCAAGGATTGAATCGGCGGCGAAAGGTGGCGGTACGAAGATCATCGCCGTGTTCGCCTCGCTCGCCTCGACGGCTGCGTGGAAGGTGTTGAAGACCGGAATCCCATCAACGTCCTGGCCTCCCTTGCCGGGCGTCACGCCACTTACGACGTTGGTGCCGTAAGCGCGGTTGTTTAGCGAGTGGAAGCTGCCTTCGCTGCCGGTGATGCCGGAGACGCAGAGGCGAGTATCGGTACCGACTAGGACGCTCACAGTGATTCTCCCTTGGCCAGCGCGACAACCTTCTCGGCGGCATCGTTCATCGTTGATGCGGTGTAGACGCCGGGAAGGTTCGCATCGGCGAGAATCTTGCGGCCTTCAACGTCGTTGGTGCCGTCGAGCCTGACGACAAATGGCACCGATGGCTTAGCGCTCGCAAAGGCTTCGATCAGTCCGTTGGCGACCTCGTCGCAGCGTGTGATGCCGCCGAAGATGTTGAACAGCACGGCCTTAACTTTTTCGTTTGAGCAGATCACTTCAACGGCGCTCGTGATCGCGTCGGCCTTTGAGCCTCCTCCGGCGTCGAGGAAGTTGGCCGGGCTGCCGCCGTACTGGGCTACAACGTCGAGCGTGCTCATCACCAGGCCGGCGCCGTTGCCGAGGATGCCGATGTCGCCGTCGAGCTTGACGTAGGTGAGGCCACGGTCGCGTGCCATCTGCTCCTGCGGGTCCTCGTCGCTTGGGTCGCGCAGCGCGGCGTTCTCCTTGTGGCGGAAGAGCGCGTTCTCGTCGAGCGTGACCTTCGAATCGAGCGCCCTGACCTTGCGCTCCGGCGTGATGATCACCGGGTTGACCTCAACCAGCATCGCTTCCTCTGCGATGAAGGTCTCGTAGAGGCGCGTTAGGAAGTCGCCGATTGGGCGGATCAGGTCGGCGTCAATTCCGGCCTCGAAGGCGAGGCGGCGCGCTTCGAACGGCTGGAAGCCGAGTAGCGGATCAACGTGAAGCGTGGCGATCGCCTCGGGGGTCTCGGCAGAGACCTGCTCAATGTCCATTCCGCCTTGAGTCGAGAGCATCACCAGCGCCGCGCGCGCAGAACGGTCGAAGACGATCGCCGCGTAGTACTCGGCCTCAATCTCTGAAGCCTCTTCAATCCAAAGCTCGTAGACCGTGAAGCCCTTGATGTCCATGCCGAGAATCGCTTCCGCGTGCTCGCGTGCTTCGTCGGCGTTGGCGGCGACCTTGACGCCGCCGGCCTTGCCGCGGCCACCGATCTTGACCTGCGCCTTGACTACGCAGGGGAAGCCAATCTGCTCGGCGGCGGCCACTGCTTCATCGACCGTTCGCGCAGGAATGCCCGATGGAACGGGGATTTCATGCCGCGCGAAAAGCTGTTTGCCTTGATATTCGAGTAGGTCCATAGCGATGCGGAACGGTAGCGGAGAGCGCCCCTTGGCCGTCGCGACCTAGACTAAGCGCGATGCCAATTCCCAAAAAGCCCAAATGGGTCACCTTCGATGTCTATGGAACTCTGATTGATTGGGAGACCGGTGTTAAGACCGCGTTTGCCACCGAGGCCAAGCGCAGCGGCTTTGAGATCGAAGATCCGAACGCTGTATTCGACCGCTTCGTTGAGCTCCAGCACGAGATCGAAAGCGGCTCCTACGAGCTGTATGCCGAGGTTCTGCGCCGGGTTGCGATGCAGATCGCCGAAGAGATTAAGTGGGATCTAGAGCCTTCGCGGGCTGGCTTTCTGCCTGATTCAGTGCTGCGCTGGCGCCCCTTCAAGGAGACCAACTTGCAGCTCGGGCGCTTCGCAAAAAAGTTTGATACCGGCCTGATCTCGAATATTGATGACCGTCTGCTCGGCGAAACGCGGCGCTACCTGCCGCTTGAGTTCGGCCTCGTTGTGACCGCTCAGCAGGTTCGCTCCTACAAGCCGGAGCCAGCTCACTTCAAGGAGTTCGCGCGCCGCGTTGGTGGCAAAAAGGATTGGGTTCACATCTGCTGCGGCTACGAGGCCGACGTGCTGCCGGCGCTGAAGGCCAGAGTTCCCGTGATCTGGGTCAACCGCACGAAGCGCAAACTCGAGCCGAACGACAAGAAGCCGACGGCCGAGGTCAAGACGCTGCTGGCCGCCGCGAAGCTGCTCGGCGCTGCCTAGGAAGCCGTTGGCGTGCGAGTTGTCGCGCTAGATCAGGACGTGCTCGTCGGCCGCTCCGCTTATTGGCAGACGAACTGCACGATCGTTCATCGCGGCGACGAAACGTTTGTCGTCGATTCGCCGCCGCTGCCGGAAGAGCTCGAAGCGCTGGCAGGAGTTTTGGAGCACGTCGGCTGGAGCTGCAGTGGCCTGCTGGCTACTCACGCCGACTGGGATCACCTGCTCGGCCGCCTCGCCTTTCCGGGGCTCGCGCTCGGCTGCTGCGAAACGAGCGCCGCACGGCTAACCGCAGAGCCGGGCGGAGCGGCGCGCGAGCTGCGCGCCTTTGACGAGCAGAACTACGTTGAGCGGCCGTCTCCGCTCTCGATCGGGCAGGTTCAGGCGCTGCCGGTGCCTGGCGTGCTTGAGATTGGTGATCAAGAGTTGGAGCTTTACCCGGCCGACGGTCACACGGCTGACGGGATGGCGATCTTTGTCCCTTGGTCCGGGGTGCTGATCTGCGGTGATTACCTCTCGCCGGTTGAGATTCCGATGCTCTCCGGCGGTGGCTCACGATCGGCCTACCGTGCCACGCTGGAGCGGCTGCGCGAGCTGGTCGAACGCTCCGAGCACGTGATCCCCGGCCATGGCGCGGTGCTGGATCGCACGCGAGCGCTGGCGATCCTTGGCGAGGACCTGAACTACCTTGAGACGCTCGAACTACCGCTAGCGCGCCGTGACAGCGAGCAGCAGAAAATCCACGCCGCCAACCTCAAGCTGATTGAAGCCGAGCCGGCCGCTTAAGCGTCAGCGCTGAGGTTGCGACGCAGGTAAAGGTCGCGGCCGCCGTGGCTGTTCTTGATTCCGAAGCCGAGCGATTCGTAGAGCTTCAAAGCTGGTTCGTTTGCCTCATTTACGTCAAGTTCGATCCGGCGGCAGTCGCGCGTGGTCGAAGCGTGCTGGACCGCGAACTCGGTCATCGCCCGCCCGAGGCCGCTGCCGCGCGCCGGTTGCTCGATGAAGAGATCTTCTAGCAGGCAATCGTTACCGGCCTGCCAGAGGCCGTAGCGGAAGCGCAGCTGGCAGACGCCGACGGCCGGGCCGTCCGCGACAGCGCCGAGCAGGTAGTCGGTCGAATCGCCGCTGATCAGCTTTGCGACGCCGTCCGTGAAGTCCTGATCACTGGGCCAGTCGTAGCCAAGGTCGTTGCGAAAGCCGAGCAGCAGCCGCGTAACTTCGTCGGCCTCTTCGACCGATGCGACCCAAACGCGGTGCTCGCTCATTCGGCGGGAGCTTCGCTGACGATCCGGGCGATCATGTCACCAGCGCCGATCGGCGCGCCTTCGGTGATTGGCAGCTCGGCGATCGTTCCAGCCTTGTGCGCGGTGATCTCGTTCTCCATCTTCATCGCTTCGATGATGCAGAGCAGCTGGCCCTCTTCGACCTTGTCACCTTGCTTGACGACGACCTTCCACATGTTGCCCTGTAGCGGTGCTTCGACGGTGTCGCCGCTGGCGCCGCTGCTCTTGCGCTCGCCGCGCTTCGGCTTTGGCGCCGATGCGCCGGCCGCAGGGGCGCC
>JBAXGJ010000097.1:0-5071 GCA_037139475.1 Actinomycetes bacterium | reverse complement strand
GGGAAGGCTCAAACAACGCCCGATAACGAGTCGCAGGGGCTGATGGACTCAACCGTCGACGCTCTCTCGCAGTGGGGCACCGACACGGCCACAGCATTCCCCTCGATCGTCTCTGGCGTCTTCTCTGGAACGGCAATGCTCAACCGCCTGCTTGAACGCAAAGGCTCTCGCGTCGGCTGCCTCGTGAGCGGCGGGCTAGAGGACTACCTGCGGCTCGAGCGGGGGCTCCAAACCTGGCTCGGGATGACCTACGCGGATCGCCTTCACGTAACGACCCACTACCACAACGAACCACTCGTTCCCCGCAAGCGGATGCACGGGATCCGTGGGCGAATTGACGTCCAAGGCCGCGAAGCTATCCCGCTTTACGAAGCCGACGTCCGCACGGCAGTTGCTGCGCTGATCGAAGAAGAGGTTGATGGGATCGTCATCTGCCTGCTTCAAAGCTTCGTCAACAACTCACACGAGCAGCGCACCGCTGAGATCGCCAGCGAGATGCTCGCTGAGGCCGGACTCCCGGACCTACCGCTGTTCGTCTCCAGCGAGCTCTACCCACTGCGCGGCGATTTTCCCCGGCTCAACTCAACGCTGATTGAGGCCTACGCTGCTGAGCCTTCGCGCCATCAGTTCCGGCTGCTTCAAGACGCCGTCGCTGACGCCGGCGCTGGCTTCGACCTGCGGATAATGGCCGCTCACGGCGGCACAATCGCGATCGATTCGCGCGAGCTTGCACGGACGCTCGTGTCGGGCCCAATCGGCGGTGTCGTTGGGGCCGGGCACCTTGCAGCCGCGCTCGGCATCAACCGCGTCGTCTGCTCCGACATCGGCGGCACCAGCTTCGACCTTGCACTGATCAACGAAGGGCAGCTCGCGATTCGCCAGACGCCTGACATCGCGCGTTATCTGCTGAACCTGCCGATGGTTGAGATCGAATCGATTGGGGCAGGGACCGGCTCGTCGGTGCGGATTGACCCTGCGTCATCGCGGCCTGAAATCGGCCCTGACTCGGCCGGCGCGAGCATCGGAACCGCGTGGCCAGAAGGCAACTTTGAGACCGTCACTGTTACCGACTTAAACCTCGTGCTGGGTCGCCTCAACCACGAGTACTTCCTCGGCGGCGCGGTGCAGCTAGACATCGAGCGGGCCCGCGCTGAGGTTAAGCGGCAAGTCGCCGACCCACTGGGCCTCGACCTAGAGAAGGCCGCCGGTGGCGTGGTTGACCTATTCGAAGAGCAGCTTCGCTACAACGCTCTAGCGCGCGTGCTCGCGAAGGGCTACTCGCCGCTTGACTACTCGCTCTTCTGTTACGGCGGTGGTGGCCCACTCCACGTCGCTGGCTACACCGAAGGCGCCGGATACGCCGACGTCCTCGTCCCGACCTGGGCGGCTGGCTTCTCGGCCTACGGCTGCGCCTGCGGCGACTTCTCCTACCGCTTTGACCAGACCGCAGGGATCGCAATCGCTAGCGACGACGCTGCCGGCACGGCAGCGAAGCTCGACGAGGTATGGGGCAAGCTGAAAGAACGCGCTTTGGGCGCATTCGCGAGCTCTGGGATCGGCGCCGAGAAGGTACAACTGAGGTACTTGGCAAATATGCAGTACAGCGGCCAGCTCAACGACATTGAGGTAACTGCGAACGCCGACAAGCCGACCGATACTCCAGCGCTGATCGCAGGCTTCGAGGACCTCTACGGACGGCTCTACGCGAGCGGCGCGGCCTCACCTGAGCTTGGCTACACGATCACTTCGCTGGCGCTGGTTGGATCGTCCGACGTCGCCAAGCCAGTCCTCCCCGACGAAGAGGAGACCGACCAGCCAGCGGTACCTAAGGGCGAGCGGCCGGTCTGGTGGACGCAGACCGAAGTTCACGTGCCAACGCCGGTCTACGAGCAAGACGACGTTCGGGCGGGCCAGATCATCACCGGGCCAGCGATTATCGAGGCGCCAGCGACCACCTTCGCTATTCCACCGGGCCGCGAGGCGCGGCTCGATCGTCACCGCATCTTCCACCTATCTGACACAACCAACTGAAAAGACAACAATGGCAACCACAGAACAGCATTCGCTAACTCCCCTCCAGCAGCTACTCGCTGAGCGCGAGCAACAATTCAGCGAGACCGGCTCCTACGCGGGGCTAACCGGTGAGCTGCCGTTTAAGCGCAGCGACCCGATCCTGTTCGAGAAGATCTTCTCGCGGCTACGCGGTGGCCTCGTCTCAGCGCGCGAAACCGCGCTCAACATCTCGGCCTCACCGATCGTCAAAGAGCTTGGCGAGTTGGCCTTCGCGTTTTATACGCCGGAAGGCGATTCGGTCGCACTTTCGACCGGAATCATCGTGCACGTGCACACGATGTCGGACGTGATCAAACACATCATTCGCGAGGGCTTTGAAGAGAACCCTGGGGTCAACCCGGGCGACGTCTTCTGCAACAACGACTCGATGATCGGTGACGTCCACAACGCCGACGTGCAGACGATCGTGCCGGTCTTCCGCGGTGAGACGCTGGTTGGCTGGGTCGCCGGCGTTACCCACGTGATTGAGATCGGCGCCAGCACGCCGGGAAGCCTGCCGCTCGGCCCTATCTCTCGCTTTGAAGACGGCCTCGACATCCCTTGCCGCAAGGTTGGAGCCAACGACGAACTGTTCCGCGACCACACGCAGGGAGCGGCCAAGGGAACGCGGATGCCGCGCTACTGGATGCTCGATGAGCGCACGCGGCTTGCGGGCTGCCTGATCGCGCGCGACCAGATCGAAAGGCTGATCGACGACATCGGCGAAGAACCATTCGGCGAGTTTTGCCGTGAGGTGATCGAAGACGGGCGCCGCACCTTCCGCACCCATCTGGCAACGATGACGGTGCCGGGCCGCTACCGCGCGCCAGCTTTTGCCGAGATGACGCTTGGCCACGAAGAGCGGATGCCGACGCATGCCCGCGTTGACACGCTGATGCATGCCCCAGTTGAGATGCGCATCACCAGCGATGCCCGGCTCGAGCTCGACTTTGAGGGCGCCTCGAGCTGGGGGCATCACTCAGCGAACTGCACGCCTTCAGGGATGCAAGGAGCGCTCTGGGTGCTACTGACGCAGACAGTTCTTGCCAACGACAAGATCAACGACGGCGCGTACTACGCGATCAGCACCAACTTCCCGCCCGGCTCATGGTCGAACCACCAGAACCCTCAGGCCTCAACCGGCTCACCTTGGCGCTTCCTGATTCCGAGCTTCACCGGCCTACTGAAAGGACTCTCGACCGGCCTCTTCGCGCGCGGCTTCCTCGAGGAGGTCTTGGCGCCGTACGCGATGTCGGCCAACACCTTCCAAGGCGGCGGCATCGACCAGTACGGCAACCAAGCCTCGGTCACCAACTTCGCGATGTCCTGCGTTGGCGGCGGCGGCAAGCCGTTCGCCGATGGGCTCGACTACGCGGCCGCGATGTTCAACCCGCAAGGCGACATGGGCGACCTTGAAACTTGGGAGATCAACGAACCATTCGTCTTCCTCGGCGCAGCAGTCAAAGCCTCAACTGCCGGCCCCGGGCGCTTCCGTGGCGGCTCGGGATGGGAATCGCTGCGGCTCTGCTGGGGAACACCCTTCTTCGAGGTCCAGAACATGGGCAACGGCGCAGTGACGATGCAATCGGGCCTTTGGGGCGGCTACCCCGGAGCGACCGGCTATCGCCACAACATCCGCGGCACAGACTTCTTCGATCTAGTCGCTGAGCGCGCGCCGTACCCGGTCGTTGACGGCAACACCGAGGAGTCGGCGATGATGCTCGTTAGTGGCGACCGTGACTTCGACCAGCGGACGCTGACGATGCCGGAAGCGATGGCCGAGGGCGACCTTGCGCTCTCGCCGTTCCGTGGCGGCTCAGGGCTCGGCGACCCGATCGAGCGCGATCCGCAGTCAGTCGCCGATGACGTCGAAGGCGGCTACGTGATCCCACGGCTCGCTGACAGCGTCCATGGCGTAGTGCTCAGTGACGGCGGTGGCGTAGATCAAGCGGCGACCGAAGCGCGGCGCGCTGAGATTCGCTCCTCGCGCGAGAGCAAGTCGCAGCCAACGACCGACTGGATGGCAAGCGAACGCGAGCGAATCCTCGAGCACGGCGCCGACGCGAGCGGGCCGTTTGAGGTTCAGGTCCAGCGGATGTACGCCGAGTCGATGCGCCTCTCCGAGCAGTGGGCGACTGAGTTCCTCAGCTTCTGGGATCTACCTGAAGAGTTCGTTTTCCAGATCCCAACGCCGACCGTTGACGTCTCACGCAAGCTAATTGCTGGCCGCGATCCTCACGAGCTTCAGCGCCAGCCACGGACAGAGGTGCGCGAGGAGGTTCCGCGCCCTGCCCCTAGCGGCGACCCGGCGGTCACGACCGAGACGCTAGAAGCACTGATTGACGGCAAGCTGCCGGACCATCAGATTCGCCAAATCCAGGGTGGCCGCAAAGACATCGAACGGTTCGCGATCAACCTTGAGATCGTCCAGCGCCGCTGGCCGTTCCCGGAAGACCGCGTCTTGCTGCCGATCGGCCTTCACCTCTGCATCGTTGAACTTCCGGACGGGCGCCGTGTTACAAAGTCAGACTCAGGCTTCGTCTTTGGCGATTACCGAGAGAACTGGAAGCTCGCGGCGAGAGTTCGGGTGCGCGGCAGCTTCGAAGAGATGCATGAGATCTACCCAGAGAAAATGAGTCCGAACCCAGGCTGGAACGTGCTCCGTGAGTACTACGACCCAATCAACTTCAGCTTGCTTGACGTTGAGTCGGTGCCGCCCGGTTACCCCGTCGTTCACGACTTCCTACCAGACCTTGAAGGGTTCTACCGCGATTGGCTCGGGCAGCCGCTGGCGGACGAGGCAAGCGTTGGCTAGTGAGCGCCTGACACTCGATCAGCTGCGCAGCGCCATTGAGGAGGGGAGCATTGACACCGTGCGCGTCTGCATCGCAGACCACTACGGAATGCTGCGAGGCAGAAGGCTCGTCGGTGAGGTCTTTGCCGCCGACCCACAGGGCCTCCAGGCCTACTGCGATGGCGCACTGATTTGGGATGTCCACTGCGACATCTTTGAAACGAC
>JBAXGJ010000096.1:0-5106 GCA_037139475.1 Actinomycetes bacterium | reverse complement strand
TTCAGCGACAGCGCGCGTACACCGAATAAAGCTCGTTCGAGGCGATCGGCCGGTATCCGACCGGCGGCAAGTTGCGCAGTGTGTCCGCAGCGGTCGGATCGTCGTGGTCTAGGCCGCCGCGCAGCAGCACCGCCCGGCCGGAGGCAAGAACGACAATTCCGCGGCGAACCTTCGAGGACTCGGGCAGGTCGCTGCGCGCAATCACTTGATCGGCCGGTAGGTCCAAGATCCAGCGCACACTCGGCACCAACCTGTGGTTGCTCGTCATCACCGGCCCACACTTTGCTGCCGCGCGGACGTCGGACCTGTCGAGCAAGCTTGTGAGTGCGCGCACCGAGTCGCCGCGAAATTTCAGCTCGGCGACGAGCACGCCAACGTTGACCCGCACAATCGTCCAGATGATCAGTGTGGCCACGCCTACTCCCGCCGCTATCGCCCAGTATTTGCGGACGCGGCCCGGCTTGATAACCGTGAAGCCGGCGACGAGAAATGCAGCAAAGATCATCAGCATCATCGCTGGCAGCATCAGGTAGCGGCTAATCACCGAGAATTGCCCGAGCGCCAGCAGGACGAATGTGAAGAGTCCGAGCAGAAAAAGCGATAGCGGCACTCGTATGCGGTGCGGAACGAGCCAGCTTGCGAGACCAATGCCGATTAGGCCGGCGACCATCACGGGGATCTTCAGCAGCTGGCCGAAGAAGAGCAGAGCTTGTCCTGGGATCTCGCTCACGGGTTTTGAGCGCGCGAGTTCGGCCGTCACCGCCGTCGTGTGGGTCTGGGAGAAGAGCGGATCGCCGGTGACGACGTAGTCGGTGCTAAACCAAATCAGCACCGGTGCAACCACAAGCAAGGCGTAATGAAAGCGTTGACGCCAAGAGATTGCAGGGAAGAGCCAGAGCCAATAGACGCCGCCAATGATCCACGCCTCAGGTCGAAGTAGCCCGGCTAGAAGAAGCAGCCAGAGGACGCTTGCACCGCGGCGCGGCCGTCTGACCTCGAGCGCCGCAGCCCACAGCAACAACGCTAGATATGGAATGTCGATGTAGGCGCGCGCCGCCAGAAACGGGAAATCAAATCGCGTGCAGAGAATCGCTGCCGCGGCGAAGCCAACCAAAACCGTGAATGAGTTGCGTGCGAGCTGATAGAGCGCGACGGTCATCAGCACGAAGGTGCCCATCGTCGCCAGCAACATCAGTCGGTCACCGGCGCGACCAAATAGTGCGAAGACGACACCGAAGATGAGCCCTAGTGGGTGCTCAGTGGGGGCGCGGTAGGTTGCAAAATCCGGCAGATGCCCGTCGAGTATTTCGCGCCCCCAGAGCAACGAGTAGGTCGCGTCATAGGCCGTGTAGGTGGGAAAAATGATCGTCCCCGCGGCGACGGCCGCGATCAGAAGAACGAGCAGGATCGGTGGCCACGGCAGCGCTGCGGCGCGAGAAGTGAGCGAAGAAGAGGGAGCGGTAGTCACGAAAATGGAAGTTTGTTGGCCGGGGCGCAGGCGTGGACGATCGACGGGGATACTACGCGGGCAGCTGGCGGCGAGCTTTGGCTGGTCGCGCGCGTTCAGCCAGGTTGGCAGCCGACGCGTACGATTAAGCGGCGATGAAGCTGATCATTCAGATCCCCTGCCTCAACGAAGAGGCGACCCTCCCGCAAACGCTCGCCGACCTTCCGCGTGAGGTCGACGGGATAACCGATGTCGAATGGCTGATCATCGATGACGGCTCAACCGACGCGACAGTGGACGTCGCGCGGGCCAACGGCGTAGACCACATCGTGCGGCTGACCAACAACCGCGGACTGGCTGCAGGCTTCCAAGCTGGCCTCGATGCCTGCCTCAAGCTCGGCGCCGATGTGATTGTCAATACCGACGCCGACAACCAGTACTACGGCGCCGACATCGCCAAGCTCGTGGAGCCAATTGTCGAGGGCCGCGCCGACATGGTGGTTGGCGATCGTCAGACCGACACGATCGAGCATTTTTCGCCGATCAAGAAGCGCCTCCAAAAGCTCGGCTCGTGGGTAGTGCGGCAGGCATCTGAGACCGACGTCCCAGACACAACCTCGGGCTTTCGCGCATACAACCGCGAAGCAGCACTACAGATGGCAGTTGTCTCGCGCTTCACCTACACGCTCGAAACGATCATCCAGGCCGGCAAGCTGCTCGTCGCGGTCGAGGATGTCCCGATCCGCACCAACCCAGTGACGCGCGAGTCGCGACTCTTCCCATCAACTTGGTCGTACGTGCGCCGCAACAGCGTTTCGATCTTCCGAATCTACGCCCAGTACGAACCGATGCGCGTCTTCTTTACCGCCGCAGTCGTGCTCGCCGTGGCAGCGCTAATCCCGTTCACACTCTTCTTCATCAACTGGGTTGAGGGAGACGGCGCCGGCCACGTCCAGTCGCTGATCTTCGGCACCGTGCTCTTCAACGCCGCCGTAGTGATGGGCGCACTAGCGGTGATCGGAGACCTTATGCATGCCCAGCGGATCATGAGCCAACGGATCTTCGAACGCGTCCGCCGAGTTGAACTCGAGCTCGGCGTTCCCCCATCGCATTACGAGCCAGGTGCCGCGCCGACCGGCCAATCCGCAACGACCGGTGCGCATTCCGCTCCGGCTCCCAGCGAGGAACGGGGCGAAGGCGAGCGCGAGGCGACCACGCGGTGAAGCCACGCGTCACAGTTGATAGCGAAGGGACGGTAACCGGCAACACATTCGACAAGTACGGGTCGACAAACCCCGTCGTTCGTCGCTTGATGGCAGGTTTCCATCGCGACCTTGATGCCTGCTACGCAACCGCTTCACCGACCTCGATCCTCGACATTGGCTGCGGCGAAGGCGTTCTCACTCACGAGTGGGCTGGTCGCCTGGGAACCGGCGGCAGAATCGTCGGCACAGACCTGGATGACCCGCTGCTCCACGCCCACTGGGCCGAGCGACGCGCACCGAACCTTGAGTACCGCGTGATGAAAGGCGAGCGGCTTGAGTTCGCCGACAACGAATTCGACACTGCAACGGCGATCGAAGTGCTCGAGCACGTCAGTGATCCAGAGATGGTGCTCTCAGAGATGTCGCGCTGCGCCAAGCGCTGGCTGCTTGTTTCGGTTCCGCGTGAGCCGCTCTGGCAGATCACGAACATCGCCCGCGGCGCCTACTGGAGCGATCTTGGCAATACACCCGGGCACATCAACCACTGGTCGAGCCGCTCGTTCCGAGCGCTTCTCGCGAGGCACGGCCAGATAGTTGAACTGCGCCATCCCTTCCCTTGGATCATGGCGGTTGTGCGTCTCAGTGACTGATCGGTCGACAGAAGCCGACGGGCCCGTGCCAGAGAAGCGGGATTACGTGCGCGGAGCGCGCGTCCTCGCGGTCGGGGTCGGCGCGACCGGGCTGCTCACGTTCCTCTACTTCTCGCTCTCGTCGCATCTTCTTTCAGCGACCGACTACGGCGAGCTGAGCGTTCTCTGGGCAGCGCTCTTCATCGTCATCTCAGTTATCTACCGCCCGATAGAGCAGCTGCTCTCGCGTACCATCGCCGACCGCCGCGCCCGCGGCGCAGAAGGCAACCACCCGCTACGAGGGCCGATGCTGATCCAACTTGGCTTTGCGCTCGCCTTCCTCGCGGTGGCGTTGATCCTGCGCCCTGAGATCAGAGATCTGTTCGGGGGCTCTGAATCGCTCTACCTGATCTTCGTCGGTGCAACATTGGCCTATGCAGCTAGCTACTTCGCACGCGGCTACTTCGCTGGGCACCAATGGTTCGTCCTCTACGGCGGACTGATGCTTTTTGAGTCAAGCGCGCGCGTCTGCTTCCCGCTCGCCGTTCTGGTCGGCATCAGCAGTGGTCAGGAGGCAATCGCACTAGGCATCTTCGCCGCCCCACTCGCCTCGCTGCTCGTCGTACCGTGGGCGATCGCGCGGCACACGCGGCTCGATCATGAAGCTCCTAGCGTTGAAGTCAGCTCGATCGTCGGCACCGGGGTTGGCTTCGCTGGCTCCGTCGCCGTGATCCAACTCGGCGAGCAGACGCTGCTCAACGCTGGAGTGCTCGTCGCAGACTCGGTCGCCGGAGCAGCGACCGCTGGCGCCGTCTTCAGTGTGCTGCTGATCACGCGCGCGCCGCTACAGCTGTTTCAGTCGATCCAGACGACGTTGCTGCCACACCTGACAGGGCTTGAGGCGACCAAGGGCGGCGAAGAGTTCTCGCACGCGATCAAGATCACGGTGCGCGCGATCGCAATCTTCGCCGGAATCTCAGCGCTAGTGATGCTCCTGATTGGGCCCAGCTTGATGCAGCTCTTCTTCGGCGACGACACGACATTCGGCCGCTGGGGCCTTGCAGCAGTCGCAGTCGGAATGGGCTTCCATCTAGCCGCCGGCACGCTCAACCAGGCGGCGCTCGCTCGAGGGCGAGCTACTGCGGCGAGCATCATCTGGATCGTTATCGCGCTTGGCTTCGTCGGCTGGATGTTTGTGCCACTTGTCTCTTCGGCGCTACTGCGCGCAGAGCTCGGCTACCCCGCCGCCACGGCGCTACTCTGCGCGCTGCTTTACATCCTCTACCGCCAAGCGCCGCGCGCTGACGGTGAGCTAGTTCCGGCTCGTCGCAGCGTCGAGGATGTCATTGAAGGCTCGGGCGGGATCATCCTGACCGAAGATCGCTGAGCCAGCCACTAGGCGCGTTGCACCGGCAGCGACGCAAAGGCCGGCCGTCTTCGCGTCTACCCCGCCGTCGACCTCGATTACAACCTCTTCGCCGACGATAGCCCGCAGCCTCGTGATCTTTTCGATTGAGCTGGCGATGAAGCTCTGCCCACCCCACCCGGGGTTGACGGTCATACAGAGCGCCAAGTCCAGTTCGACCTCCTCGTAGATCGCCAGCGGCGTCGCGGGGTTCACGGCGAGCCCTGCCTGGCAGCCGTGCGAGCGAATTAGATCGAGTGCGTAATCGACGGCCGGAGTGGCTTCGGCGTGGATGATGATCGTTCCAGCTCCAGCTTTCGCAAACGATTCGACCTGGACCGTCTCCGGACGCTCGACCATCAGGTGGACTTCGAGGTGGAGACCCATGTCGCGCAGCGCCTCACAGACCTGTGGCCCCAT
>JBAXGJ010000095.1:0-5117 GCA_037139475.1 Actinomycetes bacterium | reverse complement strand
CGCAGAGTGCCCGGGCGCCGACAACGGCGATCAGGATCCAGAGGTCGCCGCTGACTTGGCTGAGCGAGTCGCCGCCCGGGAAGGCGCCGGCGATCACGCGGCCCAGCAGGACGGCCTGCGCGACTACTAGTAGCGACGTTGCAACGCCGAGCACGACGGCGCCGACGAGAGGCACTCGCGCCGAGCGGGTCGAGCGAAAAAGCCTGCGGTCAACTCCACGCGGAGCGCTCTGGGCGCGCGTTGCCAACGGCAGATCAGCCGCTAGTGGCTGATGTGGGGCCGGTTTCCTCGGTCGGTCCCGAACCGCGCATCAGGTCGATCGGGTTCTTGGCCTTCGGGTCAAACTCTCGCGGCGAGACGCGCTGGCGGAGGACCCAATATGTCCAAGCTGTGTAACCGAGCACAGCCATCAACATTACAACCGTCACGATCGTCATGACAGCGAGCGGCAGGGGAGCGGCCGAACTCAGCTGCCTTTAGTCAACTTCGAGGTGTCGAAGAGCCCGTTGGCAATTGCGTAGTTGACCAGCTCGGCGCGCGTACTGAGGTCAAGTTTGCGGAGAATCTGCGCACGGTGCGATTCGATCGTGCGAACCGAAAGGTGGAGCAGCTCGGCGCTCTCGCTGTTGGTGTGCCCAAGCGCGACGGCCTGGAGGATCTGCTGCTCGCGTTCGGTCAGCGGCGACGATTTGCCGCCACTTCCTGCCGATGTAATTGCGAGTGTGACCTGAGGGCTAATCCAGGGGCTGTCAACGCTGCTGCGGTCGATTGTCTTGAGCAGTTCGGCTGGATCCTCAGACTTGAGCACGTACCCCGCCGCTCCTGCGATCAGCGCATCGCCTGCCTGGTCGGAGGCTTCGCTGTCGGCGAGGATCACGACTTTAGAGTTGGGCGAGGCTGTCCGCAGCGCGCTGATCATCACGATCATCGCATCGGAGTTGTCGGCCTCCGGAGGGTGGTAGAGGATCACCTCTGGTTTGTGGCCGGCGGCCGCGCGAATCGAGTCATCCAATCCCGATGTGATGGCCACAACATCGATCCCGCCAGCCGCAGCAAGCAGTGACGCCAGCGCGCTGCTGATCAGCGGCGACCCGTCTGACAAGATCAGGCGAATCGGCCGGCTTTCGCCGCCCGCGTCAGTTGGCAAAGGCGATTCGCTGGTGCTCTTGGGCTCCGCGGTTGACAAGTCGCGCTCCTCGCGGCGCATTTCAGATCATCTACCCCGATTGCGCCCCTGTTGGCGATTAACAGGATCAATGGTAAGTCTGCGCGGGTGCGGAAACCGCGTAGTTTCTACTCAGCTTGTGCGGGTAAGTGCGCTACCACAGCAGTTATTGGCCGACTGCTCCGGTCCCAGCTGCCCGGCGCCGGCGACTCGGTGATTGAATCAGCGACCTGCCGCTAGAATGGGCTTTGCAGTTAGTTAGTACATCCCTAGGGGACGACAGGCTTCGACGTGGTCGGATCGTGGGGGTGGTTGCGAGCCGAGGTTCCCGGAGGCCTCGTAAATCACCGGGAAAACCATATGTGCGGACTCTCACGAGTACGCCCTCGCCGCCTAGCACACCGCTAGCGCTGTGAGGTTCGGAGCCCGGCCTGCCGGCCGTCGGGATTTCCGGATCAAACGCCGGCTTACCTGGGGAGGATTGTTCTCGCCAAACTGGGGAAATCTTTAGAGAACTGGCTTCACGCAACCCCGCCGGCGAGGCGAGCGCGAAGTGAGATTAGAGCGCCGGATACGCTCGTAGACATCACCTCTTACGCGACCGCGGACGTGGGTTCGATTCCCACCGTCTCCATCATCTTCGCTCAAGCTAGAGCGGGTGGCGGAACCAGCATTCCGTCGGCCTGATCAAACAACCCGGTATCTACGGCGAACTTAACTATTCCGGCTCGCGAAGTGAGATCAAGCCTGGTAAGGATGTCGGCTCGGCTCGCCTCGATCGTGCGGCGCGAGAGGTTCATCTCAACCGCGATCTCCTTGCTCGTGTGCCCCCATGCGATCGAGCGTATAATCGATTCCTGCCGGGTGGTCAGGTGGTCTTCGTCGCCGCCGCGGTTGAGCGACGCAATTCCCATTGTCATCGCCGTGCTGACCCAGAGGTGGCCTGCGGCGACGCGGCGAGTCGCAACAGCCAATTCGGCTGGCAGCTCAGACTCCAACAGGTAGCCCAGCGCGCCAGCGCTGAGCGCTGCCCGAGCCACGGTTGCAGATGGCGATGCGGTCAGTACGAGGATCGCCGAGCGTGGCGAAGCGTCGTGAAGCTGTTCGATCCCCAGCTTGATCGGGTCAACGCCAATTGGTAGCGCGGTCGCGAAGAGGATCACGTCAGCTTGATGACCGCGGCAGGCGCTGAGGGTCTCGTCGCCGGATTCGGGCGCAGCAACGACTGAGATACCAGCATTTTCGACTAGCAGTGCAGTGAGTGCGGCTCGAATTATCGCCTGTTCGTGCACCACCAGGACTGTGATCGGTTTCATCGTGCGGTTCCCCCGATGCAGATTATGAAATACACGCTACGCCAACTTTCACCTTTTTGCAGGGTAGAAAGTACGTCAGCAGCCTCCAGCATCTCTTAGGGTCAATGGGCGCAGCAGATTGCGGTTTCACACGGAACTTGTTGGAGCGGTTAGGTTGTCGTTATTGGTGAAAATCAACTAGCTGAGTTGGCTGAGTGCGACCAGCCGATCACCGTGATGGTCGTTTATGGGATGGGCGTAGCGCGCGCCGGAACAAAGCTGTTGATCGAAAGCGACTCCGGGCTCGAGGTGATCGCCGAAGCGATCGACGCTGAAGAGGCAGCCCGCAGAGCGTCGGGCCATCATCCAGACGTTGTCGTGATCGGGCCGAACCGCAGCTTTGGCGCCGATCTCCACACGCAGCTAGCAATCGTGAAAGCAGTAAGAGGCAGCTCACCGCAAAGCAAGACGCTGCTGATGAGCCTCACGGTAGACGACGTCGACGCAATTACCGAAGGCCTAGCGGCCGGCGCAGATGGGTCGATTGCGCTCGGCAGCACTAGCGAGGCCTTCCTGGGCGCAATCAGGCTGGTCGCCGAAGGTCACGGCCAAATCTCCGGCGACGTTGTCAAGAAGATCATCGATCGCGCAGCCGCTAAAAATCGTTCGGCTCTGCCCGATAAAGACCTTGAGATTCTCTGCGGCGTCGCTCACGGCTACACCAGCGGCGAGATCGGCCAGCAGCTGAACATGTCGGCACGAACGATTGAGGGTCACCGGCTCGAGATCTATGCGGAGTTAGGGATCAGCTCACGCTCCGAGCTCGTGGCCTGGGCGGTCGCGCACGACCTCTTCACTGCGCCGGTCGGCTACTACGCCGAGGCGAAGGGAAGCTGAGTTTCCTGACCGCAGCAGTGCCCAGCGCAGTGCTCTGGATACGCCCCGCCCGCGGTTAGGCTTGTCGCGTGAAGCGACTAGGACTCTCGGCTCTGACGCCGGTTCGTGCGGTGATCGCCGTTCAGCTAGCGGTGATCGTTGCAGCCGGATTGGCGACGGTTCTATCGCTGCCGAAGTTCACCGGCGATGAGCGAGCCCACTTCAGTTATCTGCAGAGCGTCGCCGAGCAAGGACGGCTGCCGCTGCTCGGCCCGTCGCTTATTAGCCCTGAGGTCGAAGCGATCTATCAGGGAACGTACCCGTCGCCCGCAAAGATTGACCCTGCCACGCTTGGCCTCAGCGGCCGCAGCTATGAGGCCTTTCAGCCGCCGCTCTACTACCTGCTCGCTGCCATTCCATTCCGACTCGCGGGTGATAATTACGTCGTCAAGATGCGCGTGATGCGGTTAGTCGGGCTTGGGTTGCTGCTCGCCGCGGCGCTGCTGCTCTGGTGCCTGACGGTTGAAGTGATAAACGATCCCGGCGAGGCCGAGCCTTACTTTGCGTTCGCACTGACGGCGCTGCTCTGGCCGGGAATCGTGCTGCGGACGGTGACGATCTCCAACAGCGGCCTCGAGTTCTTGATTGGGATCGGCTTAACGCTCGTGCTCTGGCGCGCTTGGCAGCGTCGCAGCGTCGGCTGGCTGATCGGTGCTGCCGCGCTGCTCGGGTTTGGTTTGCTGACGCGACTTACGATTATCTTTTTTATCCCGGGGCTGCTTATCTGCGCAGTTGCCGTGCTGCGCCAGGCTCAGATCTCGGCCCGTACGCGCTGGCTCGCCGCCGCTGGAGTAGTCGCGATCCCCGCGCTGATGATGGCCCCGTGGCTGCTATCGAACCTCGACCGCTATGGCTCGCTGACCGGCTCACGGATTTGGCGACAGCAGCAGGAACCGTCGCTGAATCCTGACGGAATCCAATACGCGCTCTCCGACATCCCTTCCCGCTTGCTGGTCATCACGCGGGGGCTGCTGCCCGAGGAGTGGTGGATCGAGCTGCTCTCTACCTTGAAGCGCTGGGTCTTGACCACCTTGATGACTGCGCTGGTTGTGTTTGCGCCGCTTGGGGTGTTGAGCGTGAGGCCGAGCGAGCGACGGACGCAGTTGCTGGCACTTCTGGCGCTGCCGGTCGGTGTCGGCATCATTTGGATGTCTTACGTGCTGCTCGTCATCAACTGGGACTTCTTCCTACCGCGTTACCTCTACCCGACGATTCCAGGGCTGATGCTGCTGGCGGGCGTGTCGCTCGGGCGGCTGCGCGGCGGTGCTCGTGCTCTGACGGCCAGTGCTGCCGTAATCACGGCGCTACTCGCCGTCTGGTGGGTCTACCTCTCGACCGTTGAGCCGTTCACCGGCTAAGTAAAGCCGCTAGGAGCTGCGATAGGCTTTTGTGGTGACTCCGGTAGACGATCTGCCTGTTCCCGGCTGGTACGCCGACCCTCGCGGTGAGGCCTCGCTGCGCTGGTGGAACGGGCGCGCATGGACTGAGCAGACAGCGGTTGCGCCGGGTGGCGCAGCGTTTGCGCCGCCGCTCACGCCGGCCGCGGGGCCAGGTGCGAGTGACGCTCCACCCGCTACCCCCGCACCTGCGGCGTCTGGAGTTCCCGCCGGCAGCCCGCCAACCGTACTCATCGCCGGGCAAAACAGGCCACTTTCGGGCTGGTGGCCGAGGGCTGGCGCGTTCATCATCGATTACTTGATCACGATCGCTTTCGCGCTGCC
>JBAXGJ010000094.1:0-5174 GCA_037139475.1 Actinomycetes bacterium | reverse complement strand
CGCGCAAGCGGCTGAAGTTCAAGCGGGCCCGTAACGGAGAGCGGCGCCCAATTGGGCGCCGCTCGGGGGGTTCTCTTAATTAGCCGCTAGAGCGGCATCTTCGCTCAGCGGCCGCGACCGCCACGGCGGTCACCGCGCTGTCCGTTTTGTCCGCGCTGTCCGTTTTGTCCCTGGCCACCTTGGTTGGCTGGGCGATCCTCGTCGTCGCTCTCACGCGGGCCGCCGTGACCTTCGCCGTGACCTTCGCCGTGGCCTTCGCCACTGGCAAATGCGCCGGAGCTGAGGCCGAGCGCAAGCGTCGTGCCGTTGGCACCAGAGATCGTCTTGGCCTTGATTGCGTCGCCAACCTTGAGGTCGGCAAGCGTGCCCGTGGGCGTGCCATCGGCTGCTGGAATCCGCAGCTTCGTCGACGCGTTCACGGTGATCTTGACCTGGGATGCGTCTGCCAGCGTGATCGTCACCGAATCGGCGCCAACGGAGGCGACTGTTCCGGCGACTTCCGCGCGCTCGACCTCAACCTTGACGCTCTGCGCCAGAGTCGGGTCGGAAGCTGAGAGATAAATCTCGACCTTGTCGCCGATCGAGACGTCGGCGAGCGTGATCTTGCCGCTGCCATCGCGATCTGGAGCGCGCAGCTTCGTCTCTGCGCCGATTGTCACGGTTGCGCTTGACCCGTCTTCCTTCGAGACGGTCAGCGATGTTGCGCCGATGGCGGTAACTAGGCCTTCGACCTCTTCGCCCTTCTGGTACTCACCCTTGACCGAGATGCTGACGGCGAGCGTCGCATCTGTGGTCGAGGTGCGGGCGTCAACCTTGTCTCCAGCCTTCAGGTCGGCGAGCGTCACGGTGCCGCTGCCGTCGGTGTCCGGGATGCGCAGCTTTGTGTCAGCGTTGACGGTCAACGTGGTGGTTGTGGCATCTTGCTTCGTGATCGTCACCGAGTCGCTGCCGACCGAGGCAACTGCGCCGCGAACCTGATTGGCGTGCGCGGGGCAAGGGTCGGTGCCGGCGGCCACTTCGCGGCCATCGTTGACGCCATCGGCGTCGCTGTCTTTGACCAGCGGGTTGGTGCCGAGGCGAACTTCGACGCCATCCTTGAGCTTGTCGCGGTCGGTGTCGGCGCGGCGAGCGTTTGTGCCGAGCCGCTTCTCGACCTTGTTTGAGAGGCCGTCGCGGTCGGGGTCGGTCTTCGAAGCTTTGGCAGCGATCGCGCTTGCTGGCAGTGAGGCGATAAGCCCTACTGCGGCGATTGCTGCTGTTAGGTGCTTGAGGGACATTGTTTAAGGCTCCTTGAGGGGGGTCGGTTTCGGTGTGCTGGTGGTTAGAACCGACGAAAGGGCCAAAAGTAACGAAATTTTCGTTTAAGCCCTATAACTGCGGGCATGCCGCGTGACGCCCGTGTGAGCGAAACGCTGGCGGAACGCGGCAGATGGGAAACGCTGATTTACCGGCGACCGGCTACCGCGCTTGGCGTGCGGGCTGCCGAAGCATGAACTCGGACGCGGGGTACCGGGTAGTTCGCCGGGTACGAAAGGTCGCCATCGGCTGCGGCGTTGAAGGGGTCTTTCCAGTCCATCAGCTGCGTGCCGCAGTACTGGGCGGTTGGCGTGTTGTAGGTGCCAGCTTTTTTGGGCCAACGAACCGCGATCGGGAAATCACCGGTCTCAGCGTTTGGCAGCCCGCCGCCGGTTGCCGTCCATGTCAGCGTCCACTGCCCGTTGTCTGCGCGCTTCACGCTTGATTTCCAGCCAGCAACTGCGGCTGGCTTCGCACCTTGCCAGGTGCTGCTGAGCTGCATCACGATTTTGGTCGTTGGAGCACCTTCGGGCAAACAGCCGTGCGGGATCGTGAGCGTAAGCGTCCCGGTCTTATTAGCGAACGCGTTTTTGCCGTAAAGGTTGAGCGTGCCGTGAGCGCTGGCGCTAATAACTACGGCCAAGGATGCAAGCGTTGCAGCGGTCGCAGCGATCGCGTATCTCGTCGGCTTCATTTCCCCCACTCCTTATCTTTCCTTGGCTAAGAAAACCTATACGTCTCGCTGGTCGCTCGCAGTTAGCGCAGAAGAGTTATCTTTCAGCCCAGTAGCAATAACTAGCCGTATTTTGACTCAACTTACAAAACCAACCGGAGGCTCACTGATGCCGATTCGTCCCCTTTCTCTGATGGCAGTGCTCGCGATCGCCGCGGCGGGCCTAAGCGCCTGCGGGTCTTCCAGCGACACGACGACTGCCTCGGTTCCCGCTACCAGCGGCTCCTGCAAGAAAGGCCAGCTGCAGACGGCCAACGACGGCGTCCTTACGGTCGGTACCGACAAGCCAGCCTTCCCGCCGTATTTCATTGATGACAAGCCGTCGAACGGCAAGGGCTTTGAGAGCGCTGTCGCGTATGCGGTCGCTGACAAGCTTGGTTATCCGGCCTCCAGCGTGAAGTGGGAGATCGTTCCGTTTAACTCTTCCTACGCGCCGGGCGCGAAGACCTTCGACTTCGACATCAATCAGATCTCGATCACGCCAGCGCGCGCGAAGGCCGTTAACTTCTCGACCCCTTACTACACGGCTCCGCAGGCGGTGCTGACGCTTGACGGCAGCAAGGCTGCCAGCGCGACCGACATCGCGGGCCTGAAGGACGTGACGTTCGGCGTTCAGGTCGGCACGACCTCGCTGGAGGCGGTCACCAACGTGATTAAGCCAACCCAGCAGCCACAGGTGTTCAACGACTCGAATGACACCGTCAATGCGCTGAAGATCAAGCGGGTCGAGGCGATCGTCACCGACCTTCCGACCGCGATCTACCTGCGCGACGCAGAGCTCGACAACGCGACCGTTGTAGGACAGTTCAATGTGCCCGGCGGCGACCAGTGGGGGCTTCTCTCGGAGAAGGACTCTCCTGTTACGAGCTGCCTTGACGAGGCGCTTGCCCAGCTAAAGAGCGATGGGCAACTGCAGAAGATCACTGACCAGTGGATGAACTCCTACGCCAAGGCTCCTGAGCTGAAGTAGCCTGCTCCGGTGGCGCGGCAGAACGCGTACGCCACGCCACCGGAGGAAATGCAGTTGACAACCGACCGACCAGATCGCCGGGCCGCGCGCGAGGATGCTCGCCGCAGGAAGGCACGCCGCGGGGTAGGCGTATCCGCGCTCTCGAGCGTGATCGTGATCGGCGGGCTGATCGCTTTGGTGGTGACCAGCAAGGGCTGGCCTGCGGTCCAGGAGACGTTCTTCTCATGGTCGGCGTTCACCGATTCCTTCCCCGAGGTCCTGCGCGGCTTCTGGCTCGACGTAAAGCTCTTTGTTTGTGTTGAGATTGTCGTACTCGTTTTCGGGATGGTGATCGCTCTCTGCCGGATCACGAATGCCGCTGCTCTTTACCCGATCAGGCTGCTGGCGATCGTCTATACGGACCTCTTCCGTGGCGTGCCGACGATTCTCGTGATCTATCTGATCGGCTTCGGCCTACCTGCACTTGAGCTCTCCGGCGTCCCTACAAGCCCGGTCATCCTTGGCGGGCTGGCACTCGCGCTCTCCTACTCGGCCTATGTCGCCGAGGTCTATCGGGCCGGGATCAATTCGGTCCACCCGAGCCAGAAGGCCTCGGCGCTCTCGCTCGGCCTAACCAACACGCAGTCGCTCCGCTTGGTGATTCTGCCGCAGGCCGTCAGGCGGGTAGTGCCGCCGCTGCTAAACGACTTCATCTCGCTGCAGAAAGATGTGGCACTGGTGTCGGTCCTGGGGCCGCTCGAGGCCTTCCGCGTAGCGCAGATTTCGGCCTCTTCTAATTTCAACTACACGCCGCTTATCGCCGCGGCCGTCTTGTATCTCTGCGTGACGATTCCGCTGGCGCGGGTCGTTGACCGGATGCAGGCCCGAAGCGGCCAGTTCGGCGGAGCGGGGACGGTTCGATGACCAAGGTTCCAGTGATCGAAGTAGACGGAGTGACGAAAGCCTTTGGTGACAACGAGGTTCTAAAGGGCGTAGACCTAACCCTGACCGAGCACAACGCCGTTGCCTTGATCGGTGCATCGGGGTCGGGCAAGTCAACGCTGCTGCGCTGTATCGACCTTCTTGTCGAGATCGACGACGGCGATGTTCTACTCGACGGCGAGGTGATCACCGACCCATCGTGCAATCTCGTTGATGCGCGCCGCCGGCTTGGCTTCGTCTTCCAAGCCTTCAACCTCTTTCCGCACCTGACGGTCAGAGAGAACGTCGTCCTTGGCCCGGTCCACGCTCACGGCAGGCCGCGGGCGCAGGCAGACGAAGAGGCCCACGAGCTGCTGAAGCGATTCGGCCTCGACAAGCGCGCTGATGAGTACCCCGACAATCTCTCAGGCGGCCAGCAGCAACGCGTAGCAATCGTCCGCGCGCTTGCCTGTAAGCCTCGCGCGCTACTGCTTGACGAGATCACAAGCTCACTTGATCCCGAGCTCGTTGGCGAGGTACTGGAGCTCGTCGTTGAGCTCAAGGCTGAAGGGATGACAATGATCATTGCCACGCATGAGATGAGCTTTGCCCGCGAGGTAGCGGACGAGGTTTGCTTCCTCAGCGAAGGCAGGATCGCGGAGCGCGGCGACCCCGCCCAAGTGCTCGGCGATCCGCAGCAGCCCGAGACCCGCAAGTTCCTCAGCCGGCTGCTTGAGGCCGGCCGCCTCTAGCTAACCGCTGGTAGGGTCGCGATGTGCTCGCCTCCCTGGCAATTGAGACGCTCGAAGGCGAATGGACGATCGCCCGCTTGCCTGGCGGCGCGCCGGTCCCGGACTGGGCTTGGTCGGAGATCTTCTCGTCGGTTTCGAGGACGAGCGACGAGCTCTCGATCATTGCGCCAAGCCCACAAGTGCCCGATGGCGTCAAATCGGAGCGTGGCTTTCGTGTGCTGGCCGTCCGCGGCCCGCTCAACTTCGACGCCAAAGGAATCCTCGCCGACCTAGCGGGAGCGATCGCCGAAGCCGACATCGCGCTGCTGGCGCTCTCAACCTTTGACACCGACATCCTGCTCGTCCGTCAGCAGGACCTGGCTGCGGCCTTAGCCGCGCTGGCTTTGCGCGGGCACGACGTGTTGGACCGTCGTCGCTAGTTGCGGCTGGCCGCGAGCTCAACGCCCGAGCTTTCGATCTTTTCCTTAAGGACCAGAGCAAGGAAGACGACACAATGCGTCGAATCAGGATGCAGCTTGTTGCT
>JBAXGJ010000093.1:0-5175 GCA_037139475.1 Actinomycetes bacterium | reverse complement strand
GCGACCCTGACAGCAGTGGCTACAACTGGAGGTCGGTAGACGAGGCCGTCACCGCACTGAGGGCACGTCGCATCGGTGTCGAGCTCGCTCTAACCACGCCAGCGCCGATCTGGGCCTCGCGGGTTCCGTCACGCCGCGAGCCCACCTATCGCCCGAATCCCAGCGACTTTGCTGACTTTGTCCACGCTGCCGCGGTTCGCTATGGCGCTCGCGCCGCCAGCTTCACTCTGATCAACGAGCCGAACCTTTGGCAGTGGCTAACGCCGCAGTGGAGCTGCAGCGGGACAAGCGAAAGCAGCTGCCGAGCCGCCAGTCCGGCGATCTACCGCGAGCTATTCCGCGCCGGTTACGACGAGATCAAGGCAATTGAGCCCGATGTCGCCGTCTGGGGCGGTTCGCTCGCGCCGCTCGGCAGCGCGACGCGACGCGACGCGCAGACGTCGATTGGGCCGCTGCTCTTCATGCGGCGACTGGGCTGCGTGAAGGAGAACTTTGCTCGCGACCGTTCGAGCGACGGTTGCCGCGATTTCAGGCCGGTCAAGTTCGACGCCATCGCCCATCACCCGCATAGCTCCTGGCATTCGCCGAGCGCAGCCAATGGCGTCGCTGACAGCGTCACGATCGGCACGCTCTCGCGCTTAACGACAACTATTGACAAGATCCAAGCACGCGGCGGGATTCTCAATGGTTCGGTTCGTGGAACCGAGTCGCGAACTAAGCATCTCGATCTCGAGATCGATGAGTTTGGCATCCAGACCAACCCCCCAGACGCTTGGTCGGGCGTGTCGCTTCGCGGTCAGGACGATTACCTACAGGAGGCCGCATACATTGCCTGGCGCAATTCGCGCGTCAAGCTGTTTGCCCAATATCTATGGCAGGACGAGCCACTAGACAAGATCAGCGTCACGGCCGGTTCGTGGCAGTCTGGCCTCTATTTTGAGGACGGTCGCGCAAAACCATCAGCGCTCTCATTTCCGAATCCATTCTGGGTTGATTTACCAAGGCGATCACATCAGGCCACGGTCTGGGGGCAGGTCCGCCCGGGCGGTGAAACGACTGTCACTGTGCAGTCGCGCACCGCCGGTCTTGCTCGATACGCTGCGCTGCGGACGATCAAGACCAACCGTTTCGGTTACTTCAGCTTCAAGACAGTGGTGCGCGGTACGACAGCCTTTCGCTTCTACTACGGATCGGACTCGGTAATTACCTCGTCGGTCCGGACCGTAACGCCGCGATAAACGCTCGGGTTTACGGCTGAGAACCGGCGCATGCGGCCGCTCTGGCTGCTTACATGTACTTATGAACCGACCGTTATCCATTGCGGCGCTGCTTGCTGTGCTCGCACTCGTTTTCGCTGCGCCCGCCGGCGCAAACTCATCGCTGAAGATCGGCGTTGACGACGACGGGCTCCTACAGCGCACCCCGCAGACGACGAGCCCGGTCGCGGCGCAGTGGCAGCAGAACGGCGTCGACCAGAGCAGGCTGACACTCGTCTGGACGCGGATCGCCCCAAACCCGACGGGCAGCAAGATGCCTGCCGGATTCAACCCTCGTGATCCAAACAGCCCGGGCTACACCTGGGGTGATGTAGACCGCGCGATAGCAGCGCTCGAGGCGAATAAGATCGATGTGTCGATCGCCGTCGCCGCGCCAAATCCCTACTGGGCATCACTTGTTCCGTCGCGTCGCAGCAAGACCTATAAGCCGAACCCGAAAGCGCTCGGAGACTTCATCTACGCGATCGCTACCCGTTACAAAGGCCGGGTATCGAGCTACATACCGATGAATGAGCCAAACCTTTGGCAGTACATCACGCCGCAGTACTCATGCACGTCGAAGTCGGCGAAGAGTTGCACGCTTGCTGGCGCAGCGATCTACCGTGATCTCTACCGCAGCGCTTACAGCGCGGTTAAGTCGGCCGACCCTGCGGCCGCAGTTTGGATCGGGGCGCTCGCGCCCCATGGCAGGCCGGGGATTTCGCCTACAGCGTCCTCCCCTGGCCCGCTGGCTTTCTTCCAAGCGATGGCATGCGTGAAGTCGAATTACGCGATAGATACGAAGAGCCCGGGCTGCAAGAGCTACAAGCCGCTACTCACCGACGGCATCGCGCACCACCCCCACACTGTGATGCTCTCGCCTACACAGCGTGATCCAGGCGACGCGATTACGACCGCAAATATCTCAGCGCTGGCGACGATCTTCGATCGCCTTCAGGCAAAGGGCCGCATCCTCAACGGCACGGCTGCCGGTGCCGATCAGAAGTTCAAAAAGCTCGATCTGTACCTCGACGAGTACGGCGTGCAGACGAACCCGCCGGACAAACTGCAAGGCCTTTCACTGACGAAGCAGGATGAGTACTACCAGCAGGTTGCCTACATGATGTGGAAGAACCCACGCGTCAAACTTCTTGCCTTCTATCTCTGGTACGACGAGCCAGAGACGCAGGGCAAGTTCTGGGCTTGGCAGTCCGGCATGTATTTCTCAAGCGGTGAGATCAAGCCATCAGGGCAGAGCTTCCAGCATCCGTTCTGGGTTGACCTTCCGAAGGGATCAAAGATCGCCACGGTTTGGGGCCAAGTCCGCCCGGCCTACAGCGGCAAGGTGATTGTTCAGAGCCGACACGGCAGCTCGGGGCCATTCACGACGCTGAAGACGCTCCCAACCAGCGGCGACGGTTACTTCTCGTTCAAAACCACCGTTTCATCGAAGCGTTCGTTCCGCTTTCTATATGGCAGCCCGGCCCAGAGCTCCGAGGTACGGACGGTCACGCCGCGCCGCAAGTAGCGATGCTGTCCGCGAGGCAATCCCTCCTGATGGCGGCGCGTGTCGCCGCTGTTCTTGGGGCGAGTCTCCTAATCGTCGCGTTGACTCCAGGCCAGTCGCTTGCTGCGACGAAGGACCACGCGATGGTTGGGATTACCGATCCCGTAATCACCGGCCCGACCCCAGGGCTACTTGAGGCATTCGCGCCGCGCTGGCGTTCAGCGGGGATCGAGATCGCATCGGTTACTGCGGATTGGCGTGAGATCGCGCCGGAGCGCGACGCCAAGCTTCCTCCTGCCGGCTTCGACGGAGCCGACCCGTCCTCCCCGCTCTATGACTGGACCAATCTCGATCGCGTGATCAGCGTTCTGCGCAGCAACAAGATTGAGCCGCTGCTCACGGTTACCGGGCCGGGGCCGCTCTGGGGCAGCAGCGACCCCGAGCGTGGCAGCGCCCGATATCGGCCCGACCCCGCGCTCTTCACGGCCTTCGCCAAGGCCGTTGCACTCCGCTACGGCGCTCAGGTGGGCCGATACATCGTTTGGTACGAACCCAACGACGCCGCTAATCTGCGGCCGCAGTCGTACTGCTCAAAGGGAATTTGCTCACCACGGTCGCCAGAGATTTATCGCGGCATATTCAACGGAGCTGCGCCGGCGATTCGCTCCGCCGACAAGGGTGCGGCCGTCTACGCTGGCGCGCTTGCCGCGCGCGGCCATGAGCCGGATGAATCCGACGACTCTCTCGCGCCGGTGGCCTGGCTGCGAGCATTCGGGTGTCTCGATAGGCAAGGCGATGCCGACCGCGGGTCGGCGAGCTGCGACAGCTTTGAGCCAAGCGCTATCGATGGACTTGCGTACCACCCTGACCAACGAGCCGGGGCGCCCGGGAAGCATCTCAGCAACACACTCGAGGCAGGTCTGGGCGACAGCGCGCGGCTTACGCGCGTCTTGGACGCAATGCAGCTGACGGGGGGAGCTATCAACGCCGCCGACTCCGCTGCCCCGATCAATCTCTATTACAGCGAATGGGGCTACCAGACTAATCCGCCCGACATTTTTAGCGGCGTCACGCTTGCGACCCAGAGCCGCTGGCTTCAAGAGGGAGCAAAGATTGTCTACAGCCAGCCGCGTGTAAAGCTGCTCAGCCAGTACCTCTGGCGAGACGAGCCGGTCCGTGACTTAGGGCAGGGCGTCGATGCCTACTCAGGCGGGCAGAGCGGCCTTTATGGCTTCGATGGCATCGCCAAGCCGGCGGCGGTTAGCTTCCCGAATCCGTTCTGGGTGACATCGCCGTCCGGCAGTCGCAGCGCGAAGCTCTGGGGTCAAGTTAGGCCCGGCGGCGCTCATAGCGTCTCGATCGAGCGGCGGATTGGTCAGCGCCAATACCGTCAGGTAGCGCAGGCCGAGACCGATGCTCAGGGTTACTTCAAAGTTGTAGTGCCGCTCGGGACGACGGCGAGGTTCCGCTACTCCTGGAAAGTTGGCAGCACCTCAGCGAGTCGCCGCTACTCGGACTCAATGACGGTGAAGCCGCACTGAGCGACAATCAGGCGCGGGTAAAGCGTCGCCCAGCAACCGGCGAGGAATCTTCGTCGATCTTCTTCTTCGCCGTCACGCCGGCCGCTTCGAGCACGTCGTCACCGCCGCCTGACTTGGCGTTCGCCTCGGCCTCCATTGCTGCAAGCCGCTCGGGCGTCATCGCTTCAGCGTCTTCGTTTTCAGCCAGCCACTCTGCGGCCTCGGCCGCAGCGGCCTCGTCGCGCACAACCGTCTTACCGGAGTCGTAATAGCGATCAATCTCAGCGAATAGCTCGTCGACCAGGCGGTCTGTTGGAACCTTCTTCAGCGGCTCACCCTTCGAGAAGATCATCCCAGCATCCTTAGCGCCCGTAATGCCAAAGTCGGCGTGCCGGGCTTCGCCGATGCCGTTGACGGCGCAGCCGAGCACTGAGACCTCGATCGCATCCGGGTAGGCAGCAAGGCGCTCTTCGATCTCAACCACAACCGAATCCATGTCGAATTGCAGCCGCCCGCAGGTTGGGCAAGCGATCAGCACGGGTCCGCGCTCGCGCAGTTTCAGCGCCTTGAGAATCTCCCAGGCGACCTTGACCTCCTCCTCCGCGTGGAAGGTCGAGAGTGAGATTCGGACCGTGTCACCAATGTCATCGGCCAGCAACGCGCCGAGGCCAACCGCTGACTTAAGCGATCCCGTCCAGCGCGTGCCAGCTTCGGTAATGCCGAGGTGAATTGGGTAAGGAATCCGTTCTGAGAGCCGCCGGTTTGAAGCGATCGTGTTGGGAACGCTGGTTGACTTCATCGAGATCTTGAAGTCGAGGAAGTCGAGCTTCTCCATCAGCTCGACGAATTCGACGGCAGCTGTCACAAGCGCCTCGACCGGATCGCTGTATTC